>NZ_JVPL01000174.1:0-6957 GCF_001054655.1 Bacillus sp. 220_BSPC | reverse complement strand
CCCAGACTGGATGGCTTAAGCTTTTCAGCTGCTTTTCCCAGATAAACTTTTAGAGAATTAGTTGAAAGTTCTTGAATAGATATATTTCCAAAACTATTCACTAACAAGTTAAATTGGACGTTATAGGCCTTTAATGTTTGTGAAGAATAACCTTGGATTTGCTTATCTGCCTTATATAAACTCCATACCTCAGTTAAGATCATACCTGTTTCTCTCCCATCTATACCCTATTAATAGACAGTATAGACAAAAGAAGAACTATTATACTAGATTAGTAGATTTTTTTATTAAACAATAACACCTGTTAGTTAAAGAAGAAAAAGCTGCCATAAGACAGCACCGATCTTCATCTAACGCACCCTTTAATGGAATAACATGACTGACGTTTTTAAAAAACTTTATTATGTTTTAAACGACTTTTTTGTAAATTAAAAAACTTTATTTTCACTTAACGTCTGAAATAACTCAAATGGATTTCATAGCGAACATATATGTCGGTGAAAAGTGTGTCTGCAGATAGAAAAATAATAATTTTGACCACGATGATATGGGCGAAATATAAAATAACCTGCAAGGCACAAGCACTAATTAATTTCGACCAACTAATTTTATACCTATAACAGTTAAGTAATCGGAGGAGTCGAACGGATCATCGGATTTGTGTAATAGCATTGGCGATATGAACAACGTAATTCACCTCGTCTATAAGTTTAACATGGCGCAGGGAGAGCGAACTAAGTAGATTATTGGAAAAACCCCGACCTAGTGGCCGAGGTTAGCTAATTATGCGCGATATTTCAGTAAATTGCTCCTTTGTGCACTGAATAAGGGTTTTGTACTCCTCGCCTTCTTCGTCGAATAAATAAAGGTAAGCGTTTGAAGTTTCTTTTTTCATTGCTCGGACTGCTATATCAGTGATTGCACCGACTGAACCTACAAGAGCAGTACTTAGAATCGAGCTGTTTGTAGATTTCCCGACGTTTCTACTTTCACCATGTTCCCACTCAATCCTGGAAAGTTTGAAGTGTTTTTGTCCAAATGCAGTTGTAACCTTGACCTCACCTGGCTGCCCCCACCTCATTATAGTCATTCTGTTAACGCTTTCATTACCTTCGACACCATCAGTTAATACGTGACCGCCTGCCAATACGCTGACTTGAATCCGAGGTTTAATAACCTGTCTCCAAAATCCCATAAAAGCACCGTCCCTCTTAATTTTGTCATATAATTATATATACGCATCCGCCTACGAAAGGGTTCATTTTTCCATAGGCTTCCGCATTTATTTCGTTAATCGTTATATATCTTCGTGTTTCTTCGGAAAGAATGAACCCGTGATCTGTCCGAAGTTCATCACAAGCGCTCCGATAATAAGGTTCCGCGTCTGCTCATCGCCGTAAAACACAAATAAGGCCGCCGACAAAACGATCAGCAGTCCGAAGGAAAAGAGATACTGGAATTTAATCCGCTTGATAATCGTCATCATCAGAACATCACCGCCCAAGTCTTCGCGCCAACTATTCCGTCAGCCGAAAGCTTCTTACGTTTCTGATACACTTTGACCGCTGCCGTCGTCGCTTTACCGTAGATACCGTCAGGCTTAACGCCGACCGCGAATCACTTTGGGGGGCAGTATAATAATTTAATTGTTCCTTGCTATATTGCCATATAATTATTATTTATTAATTGTTTTAACAATGCAGCTCGGCTGTTTGAACCATACACGCCATCGACTTCTCTCGGAAGATATACACTCTGAAATCTTCTCATAGCATCAGTAGTATGTAGTCCCCAATGCGAATCAATTTCTCCGACGGCTTGCTTAGTAAGTCCAGATTTTACTGGTACGTCCTTAAATACAGGTCGACCATTTTGTAAATCCTTTACTGTTAATCCACCTGTCATTTCAAAATGCGGTGCATAGCAGAAACCTTTCCAATCTCCAACCCATGCGAAGCCAGTGAATTGTTTTACCGTTTTCATTTTATTTTTAATTTGATATTGATTACTGCATCAGTTTGAAATATAACTTTTCCGTTCTTCGCTATTTCATTTTCGATTATCCATTTTTTATGTGACCGTAACTTGAGTAGCTCAAGTTACAAAGAAATCATACCGACATATTCATACTTGGTTAATATTCCCCAATCCGCGTTCACCCATATCGAAGATTGTTTCTGCTTCAATACTCGGAATGTACACAGACTTGTTTACCTTAACATTTTTACCATTAAATCATTCTCCCTTAATGTCCAATACTCAATTAGTCTCTAGCCTTCTGCCATACGGATCATATCATGCATGAAATGATTCACGGTTAACACTCCCTTATTTAGACAAATAAAAAAGCCTGAGCATTGTCCCCAGACTCCTATCCAGAAATCATTTTTGGTATGTTGGTTTTTTAACTGCTATCAAAACCCAAAAGACCATGATTATTGGAATAAAAAATAAATTTAAATTAATTCTTTTATCAACGATAATTGAAAAAACATCGTTGATAAAAACAAACTAAGCTTAATAAAATGCATAAAAACAAAGAATGTAACGATAATTTCAGCATTTTTATTCTCGAAAAGTCAGGTATGTCAAATAATGTGTTTCCCCCTTAGTTTCGGATATTTTACCAGTATACTAGTGCTTTACAAGCCTTTTTAACTTTAGGCTTCTTTTTACCCCATTTGTGGAAAGCAGAATAAGCTCCTAATTTATACAAGTCTTGAACTATTAAAGTAGCAACAGTCATCCCAACTACAGCCCCAAATACAAGTTTTAAAGCCTTTTCGAATCCTGAAGGCGGTGGAGAATGTCTACCTATAGCTGACGCTGATAGATCGTTTATTTGAATAAAATCGTCTTGTTTAAGTATTTCCTTCTCTAATGATTCTGTTGCGCTTTCAATTTCTTTTAAATCATCTGAAGAAATTCCAATAAGTGCCTGTTTAAGATTGTTAACTTCGCCAGTAGGGCATTATTCATCAAATCTTTACATGATTAGTACATTTATTAAACTTATCTATTTTATAATTAAATCACAATGTAATAATTCACATCATATGGAGGATACAATCATGGAAATAAATGAAAGGCAACCATTTGAGTCTTTTTTATCTCCTCGTCAACTTACTGAGCTAAAAATCTTATCTATTAAAACAAACATAGCTTTCCATGAATTATTAGCAATGCCATCAAATAATCTCACTTCTAGAGAAACTGAACAATACTACCGAACTAAATAATGAGCTTAATAATAAAGAAATGATATTAAGAAATAAAGTTTTCATTAATAAAAATAAAGAAGTATTAAAAAAGACACAAAAAGCACTCGACCAATTAGGTTAAGTGCCTTTTCTATGTATTACATTCTAAAAAAGAATAAGACATCACTTGGTTAAAGTGGATGTCTAGTTTTTCTTATGTTTTCCACCCCTTTCATTACATAATAAAAAGCCACCCTTTTGGGACGACTTAAATTTTGTTAATAATAAAATTTCAGACTTAATGGTTCCAAAACACTTTTTATTTAATTTTCCCAATCGGTATATTTAACACATTCCATAAAATTAAAATCCATACTATAGATACCCCCCAAGCTAATAAAGGTTTTTTAAAATGTATTCGAAGTATTGAAAACATAGCGATATTAAACAACACAGACCACCAAATATTCCAACCATTGTAATGGTTTATCAAGTCTAAATACTTAAGGTTAATTAATTCGATTGACGAATACAGAAGAACCCAAAAGGCAATCCAAAATGACTGTTTCCGTTTCGATTGAGGGAAACGACCAAGGTATATCATAATTGTTGAAGGATACGCCAAAAACATAATAATCAGCGAAATAATTAGGTCATTTCTCAGGATGTGTACACCAAAAAATATTTCTTGATAAGCCCACAGTTGATGATAATAGAGTAAAAAACTATATAGAAGATCACCGATAATAAAGAATAAGATGGTCGGATAATAATCCCTCCATCTCCTCCAATTGCCCCATTTAATCCCTGCTAATAAAAAAAGAGCAATAAATACAAAGTGCATATTCTTCTCCAATGTTTTTTACTACAAATTATTCCCATCTTGTTAAAAAAGTATGCAAAAGAGCATTCAAGTTATGAGCGCTTCCTGTGTGGTTAATATTAATGAATATCTCTCTTTTTGAACCTTCCCCCACGTACTTCCGCGATATTTGCCATTGCTAAGAAAGATGAAGGGTCGATCTCTTCAACAATTGTAGTTAACTTGGATTCTTCAAGTCTGGTAATTACACAGAAAATAACCTTCTTGTCTTCTCCAGTAAAAGCACCCTCACCATGTAAATATGTTACACCCCGTCCTAATCGGCTATTGATTGCATCACCTATCTCTCTTGCTTCATCGCTAATTATCCACACTGACTTTGTTTCTTCCATTCCAGTAATAACAATGTCAATGGCTTTAGCAGCTATTACATAAGCTAAAATTGAATACATGGCTCTATCCCATGTGTAAACGAATCCGGCAGAACCAAGTATGAATAGATTGATGAACATAACTATTTCGCCAACAGAAAAAGGCACTTTTTTACTTATTACAATTGAGAGTATTTCTGTACCATCAAGAGCACCACCGTTACGAATTACTATTCCTACACCTATACCTAAAAAAATTCCGCCAAAAATTGTAGCAAGAAGGATATCTTCAGTGAAGGGTGGGATAGGATGAAAATATGTCGCAAAAATGGAAAGCATAATAATTCCATATATAGTAGATATAGCAAAAGTTTTTCCAAACTGTTTATATCCCAAATATACAAATGGTAGGTTTAATAGAAAAAGAAAGATTCCCAGTTTTATACCGGTAATGTGAGAGAGCATAATTGAAATGCCTGTAATACCACCATCAATTACATGGTTGGGAATTAAAAAGATTTCCAATCCAGTGGCCATAAGCAAAGCACCGATTGTAATAAGAATGATCCGTTGGGCAATTACCAAAGGAGGTAACTTTTTATGCTGCTTTTTAATTGCTAAAACTTCCGTCAGAAAAATCACACCTTTTATTATTCATTTATTACTATTATATCCTAATATCAAATCATGAAAAATAACTTTGAATATAGAAGTTCTAATTTTGTTCCATCTTCCCACTTTAGCCAAAATAAAAACCGATATTCTTGTTAGCGTTTGATTGTTGTTATTGGTTTTCACATCGTTACCCAAGCACCAGCTTTTCTAATTCTGAATATTCCATTCCCTCTAAAAGTAGAGCCATCTGCACAATCGTTGGGTGCTGTAGCGAAGTTACCTGATAAATCCACTAACCAATCAGATGAACCCCTAAAACTGACAAAGCATTGTTAGGACTCACATATGCTGAAGCGTAACATCCTGAAATAGCTCCTGTACCTGATTTTGCAGTTTGGTTACAATACAGAGCTGAACCTGTCTCTAAAATAACATTGATAATGGCAATTCTTCTGAATGTGTACTTAGTAGCAGATATGTATATCCTTGCATTGACAAGGTTTAGTATGATTCCGCCAATTATATTAAAACGGGATGAGAGTGAACCAAAATCCCCACCTGCTAACGTCCAATAATCGCCCCTAGGGTGTTCATAAGTAAATCATTAATATCCGTAATCCTATGATTTTGCAATTACTTAGCTCAATAGCCAATGAAAAAAAGAACCCATCACTGCAGTATTTTTAATTGTTCTAAACTGCGGCCAAATAGTTGGCAATAAAAAATCTAACGGTATAAATAGAATAAGGTTCAAAATATATGTGGTAATACCCTCAGAAGAAAATGGTAGTGAATTGATTTCCAGTGAAAGGTAGAAAAAGAAAAACATACACCCATAGAAAATGCTTAATAGATAAATCCTTTTGCGCCTTTAATAAAAAATACAATTCGAGACACAATACAAAAAATAATAGTACAAAAATAAGTATAAAAAACTGTAAGTGTAAGCAGATAGAATACGTCTCCTACTTTACATTGAAACCTATTACTTTATCATTTTTAAACCTAATTCAATGTGGTCACAATCACTCCATCAATATTATTACCAGATATTTCATACTGTTCATTCGCTGGTACTTCAACTTCAATTGTCATGTTTTGAGAAATGGGATAATATGAAATTGTATATTTTTTCCCTTCAACACTAATAGAAATGCTCTTTTCTTCTTTTAAATAATCCAAATATTCTTCTAAAGCTAAATTCATTCCCTGCATGATCGCACTGTGAGGCAAGCCGACATAGCGAATATGCCATGGTTCATATTGAATTCCTGTAATATCCGTTTTATTCGCGGGATAGCGTAAGATAAAGCCGTTTTTCCAAGCATTTTCTTCTATCCACTCTCCTTCAGGTGCTTCTTTCATCTTCATTTGAGTAGACCCTACATCGAGTGCTAATCCTAAATTGTGTTCGCTATGCCCGGCTGGCAAAGCATAGTCAGCGCCCATCTCCTTGTACAGTTTGTTTTGCTCATCAAAGTCTCGATAACCACTGTTAATTAAGAAATTACTAACCCCATCCTCTTCAGCCGCAGCTATCATCTCCGAAAACTTTTCAGCTATTTCCTCTGATAATTTTATTTCATTATTAAGCAACTGGTATCCGGTATTTAATTCTTTGTGTGTAAATAAATTTATGATATCCGATTTTATGCCAGCTTGTTGAACAGCATATTCACTGTTAACCAAAAGCAGATTCCCTTGATGGATCTGCTCTTCTGTAATCTCAATCTTTTGAGAATTTTCAATAGCTGTATTGTCATTTTGTTCATAAAGTTGATCCTCTACTTTATCTTGGGATATCGGTAATATCTTAAAAATAAAAACTAGAAATAATGCAAAAACCAATAAAAATCCCCACTTTTTCATTTTTAGTCTCCTCCTTGATGTAACTTGTATATAGGATAGGAAAAACTTTTAAAATAAAAAGTGGGGTAAACATTAAATT
>NZ_JVPL01000173.1:0-10809 GCF_001054655.1 Bacillus sp. 220_BSPC | reverse complement strand
TTTTATTTATACCACAAAAATACACCGTATTAATAGTAATCATAAATAAGTGTATATAGGGGAATTTCTACGGTGTTTAATCATTATATATATCCAGTGGATATAGTTACCAAAGTAGACAATGATTATCATAATTGATACTATGTGGATTGGTGATGCATATGAAAGTACATGAAATAACAATTAATAAAATTGAGGGTGAAGGGAACCGTTACATATTAGTTGACGGTGGAGGAGAGCCAGTCATTCCAGTAATTAAATACTTGAAGTATATGGATAACATAGGAAGATCAGTTAATACTTTACGATCTTATTGTTATCACTTGAAACTATATTTTGAGTATTTAGTGGAAAATGAATTATCCTACGAGTCCATTTCCATTGAAGATGTAGCTAAATTCATAGGTTGGCTAAGAACTTCTCATAAGTCAGAAAAAATCACTACGATAAGGCCAATTAACTCGGTTCGTTCTGAGAGAACAATCAACACTATATTAACCTGTGTAATGTCCTTCTATGATTTTTTAGACCGGCTGAACATGTATGAGAATGGATTAAAGGAAGCTAGCACAAAAAAGATTTCCTCACGCAATAGAAACTACAAACCATTTTTGCATCATATATCAAAAAATAGATTAATAGACAAAAATATATTAAAGATTAAAGAAACAAAAAGGCAGATAAAGACATTAACACAAGGACAAGTACAAACTATAAATGACAATTGTACTAACGTAAGAGATGAATTATTAATACGAATATTATATGAGGGTGGCTTACGTATAGGGGAAGCGATTGGGCTTGAAATCGAAGATTTTAATATTATAAAAAACACTATTAGAGTTAAAAAGTCAAAGACGGCTGCTGGTGAAAATAGAATCGTTTTTGTAAGCGAAGAAACGATGAATCTATTCCAAGACTACCTAATTGATTACCATGCAAATGAAGTAGACTCTAACCATGTATTCATAAAATTACAAGGTCCTAACAAAGGATACCCACTAAGCCGGAACACCATAGAATCGATGATTAAAAGAATCAGGAAAAAGACGGGAATAGATTTTACCCCTCATATGTTAAGACATACTTTTGCATCGGAACTACATGCGAAAGGTGTAGAAATTTCCGTCATACAAAAGCTATTAGGTCATGCACAGGTCCAGACCACCATTAATACATATGTACATATAAATGAAGATCAACTTCGCGAAAGTTACACTCAAGCAATAAAGAACAGAAACACCAAGAAAGAATAACAGTGAGAGAAGGATTTTATGCATATAGATACTTTTCGATTAGCTAAACAAGTCAGTTACATGATAGAAAATCTAACTGGTTATTGGGCCGAAGATGTATGGAATATAGAACAATGTCCTATCAAGTATTCAGGCCAGATGAAATTTAAGGCGAGAAATATGAATTTTGCAAAAATCAGCAATCCTAACATTCGGAACGAAGTAAAGTTTTATTTTTCAGTAAGACTACAAAATAAAACCTATCGCCATACATCTCTTTGGGACGGATATTATCCTGCCGTTAAAGCATTGGCTAAGTTTATATCTCTAAAATACCCCAATTCAATTTCGATTATCGATATCAACAAGGATAAATTTCTTTTAGAATACCGCACATTTTTAGCTTCGCGAAATTTGCCCATAGTTACTCACGGAAAAAACGCAATTGGTAATAAAGAATACATAAAAGCTTCAATATATATCAATCTCTATAATCAAATATACGAGTTTTTTTCAGATTATTATGATAATAGAACTGAAATTGAAAAAGACCGATGGGATGTCCGCAAATTACCCATTGATTTTAACCAGACTAGAGGTGAGTACACTATTTCTTTCGAAACGGTTGTCACACCGTTTCGAAAATGGGTTAAAAAATACCTGGAGCAACGAATGGTCATACAGCAAAACTTAAGTTTCGCTCGGTCAAGAAGTATACTCCCTCCCCTATCAGCATTTTTTAAATTTATCGCTGTAAGATATCCTGAATGGGATGACTTGAGTTTATTGTCACGTAATGACATCTTGTCTTTTATGGGGCATTTACGGACATTACCACTCAAAGGAAACAGCAAAAATACCATCGAAGAACAAATGAAAAACAGAATTAGAGTATATTTGTACGAAGTGCAAGCCTACGTATCTTATATCCAAAGGCTGGAATGGGATTTTGCACCCAAGAAGCCGATAAATCACTTGATTTTCCCGGAAGATTTTCCAAAGAAAGAACGGTTGAAAGCCGAAGATATCAAGTATATACCTGACGATGTCTGGGAACAGATTCTTGAAAACCTTTCTGAATTAAATGCTCATTATGTCCCAATTCTGTTAGTACTTGAAGCATCTGGGTTCCGTATATCCGACACCCTTTTATTGAAGAAAGACTGTCTAGAAAAGAAAAGTGACGGCTGGTGGTTAGTCGGAGATCAAAGAAAAGTGAACTATACTAATCATAAAATCCCCATCACTGATGATATAGCAGATGTAATACATGCTCAGGTCAAATTAATGGATACTGAATCATCAGATTCAAATCAAAGAGACCTCCTTTTTCCAAATATAGACGGGAGGAGAAAAAGTCTTCCGATTTCGGCAAAAGTGTTTAACGATAACTTGAACAAACTTACCCATCGTTGTCAGATTAGGGACAGTTCAGGAGAAATCTTTCATATAAAAAATCATGCCTTTAGACATAGATATGGAGTGAACATGATTAATAACGGGATGAACATCCTACACTTACAAAAGTTGATGGCTCATGCAAGCCCGGAAATGACATTAATTTATGCACAATTTCATGATAATACATTAAGGGACGAGTGGGAGAAAGCGCGATCTAAAGGGGCTGTGATGCTCTCTCCTAATGGCAACATTATTGAAGCAGATTTAGAAGGTCAGGCAAAAGAAAATGGCTTAGAACTTGAGTGGATACGACATAACATGGACTCTATTAGGTTGGATCATGGTTTTTGTATTAAGAGTCCAAAACTAACCTGTGACTTTTTGGAACAAACGTTGGAACCACCCTGCATAAAAAATAATTGTAGGAGTTTCCATGCGGACCATACATTCTTGAGTTACTACAAAGAGCAAATTTCAAAAATTGAATCTGATATTGAGCTTTACCAAAAATCGAATAGGCTCAGATCCATTGAATTGATACAGCCGAAGTTAAAACGTTATAAGGAAATTGCATCTTCGCTTGAGGCGGGCGATGGTATTTACGGTTTAAGCAAGGATCGTAGGGAGTATATGAAAAAAGAAAGAAATGAGGTTTAAACAACAATGGGCAATCAAAAGCCTGATGTATCTGGACTTATAAATAATGCGAAAGAAAAAAAGGAAAAAACACTAAAAAAAGTCGAACAGTCCATAAAACAAATGATCAAAACTCAACAAAAAATAAATTTCAATTCAGTATCAACACACGCTGGGGTTTCTAAAACCTACCTTTATAAAAGCCCAAATCTTAAAGAAAGGATTGAATATCTTCGTAGCCAACAGGAAGGTATATTGAGCATTAAACAAGTCAAAAGAAATGTATCAGAAGAATCTAAAGACGTGATAATTGCTAGTCTACGCAAGAGAGTAAAAGAATTAGAAAAAGAATGTCAGGAACTAAAAGATAAGGTTAAAATCAACTACGGCAAAATTTATAACAATATATAAACGCATCGGTACTGTTACTTGTACAACAAGTATGAGGAATAATCAAAAAAAGGGGGAACCAGTGTGTGAATAATGAATTTAAAAAGGCCATAAATTTACTGAAAAAAAAGGATAAAGAAACTTATCCAACATTTGCTTACTCTGTATTAGATAATTATATTCCTGGACAGGTTTATATGGATGAATTGAAGAAAACAGTTTTAATTGGAACTGATTCAGGTATTTTTGTTGTTGGTGGAGACGAAATGAACAATGGTCTTGACAGCGTATTTTTAGAAATTTATAGAAGCAGAAAAAATGATAAAAAGCGATTCACTTTGTTTTCTCCATCCAAAGAATGGAATCAAGTTATAAATAAGTTGTTTGGAAAAGACTTAAGACAAATGCATAGATATTCTTTTCATTTTAATAAGGATACATATTCAACAATAAATAAAGTAAAAGTTCCTAAAGATTTTATAGTAAAGAGAATAGATGAAAAAATAATTACTGAAAGTCTGGAATTTAATGAATCTTATTATAATGAATATTGGGGTTCAGTATCAAAATTTCTTGAGAATGGTTTTGGTTATTGTTTGCTACATAATGATACCGTTGTAAGTGAGTGTACAGCTATATTTAGTTCATCACAATTTGCTGAAATTGATATTGCAACTCAAAATAAGTATAGAAAAATGGGCTTAGCTCAAAATGTTGCAGAAATATTCATTGAACATTGTATTGAAAGAAATTTGAAACCCAACTGGGATTGTGATGTTAACAATTTTGCATCGATAAAGCTGGCTGAAAGATTAGGATTCGAAAATCCGATAGAATATTCATTATTCGTTAGAAGGTAAAAAGGACTTATTTCTCTAATGGGTGCGTTAGCTTAAGATCAGAGCTGTCTTTTAGGCAGCTTTTTCTTTATGCAACTATCGGGGCAGGATATTTGCATAAAGAAAAAGAAAGTAAAAGAGACTTATAATATAAGGAGCTATATCAATGATAAAAGGTTTATACGAAGCACATTTACCAGTAAGTAATTTAAATCGTTCAATTGTATTTTATGAAGGACTTGGTTTGCAATTTGATCACAAGGTTGATGACAGATTGGCTTTTCTATGGATTGAAAAAGATAAAAGTTGGTTGGGGTTATGGGAAACAGATAAAGTAGAAGTTGAGTATCATCCATCAATAAGACATATTGCTTTTCAAGTAACATTAGACGATTTAAAAAACTCTGTTGTTTGGCTTGAAAATAAAGGTTATAAGCCAAGAGAGGCCTTTGGGTTTGATCCTATTGAGCCTTTTGTAATGCCTCACGAAGAATATGCACATGCTAAAATTCATTTTAATGACCTAGACGGAAACAGTTTAGAATTAATTTGTAAACTAGAAAACCCGAAAAAAATTAAGCAACGTATGTATTTAAGTGAATGGGAACAAATAAACGAAATATAATTTGTATCTGAAATAATATTCACAAAATACTTCAACTAAAATTGCTTTACTTCAATAAGGAAGGTTGCTGAGGTAACCTTTTTCTTATGGCACTAACGGGGCAGGTTAGTTCCATAAGGATTACCTAAATATTAGATCTAATAGTAAAGTTGCGAATGGTGTTATCCATAAAAAAGTTTTTTTTGGACAGAATAAAAAGAAATAGGAATGAAAGAGGATCGGTATTATGGTTTCTTTTTTTAAACAAAAAGGACAAAAAAGCAAGAAGCAAAAGACAGACGAAAAAGATCAATCAATAAGTAAAATAACCCAAAATATTGACAGCTCTATAACAACCAATCTGGATATCGTGAAGCAAAAAACAGGAAGCAGCCCGGATATCATTATCCGAACGTTGAAAATCAGTCAAAATCCTCAAATTAAAACAACTATTTTGTATGTGCAGGGTCTGGTTGATAATCCAAGCGTTACAGACTTTTTAATTGAGTCCATCATGAAAAATCCTCATCTAAAAGAAAAGGTACTTCCACATGAAGCGCTGGAAGTGATCTCTAAAGATGTGGTTTCACTCGGCGGTGTAGAAACCGTCATGGACTGGGAAAAATTATTTTTGTCATTATTATCAGGTGATAGCATCATTTTTATTGATGGCATAAACATAGCCCTGGTTGCCAGTACAAAAGGGGGAGAAAGGCGTTCCGTTCAGGAACCAAGCACAAATTCGGTGGTCCGCGGGTCAAGAGAAGGATTTACGGAATCGAATGCAACAAACATAGCCCTGGTACGCCGCATCATTAACAGTCCGGATTTATGGATAGAGTCGATGAAAATAGGCACTGTGACAAATACGGATGTTTCCATTATGTATATAAATGGGATTGCAAAAAAAGGAATAGTCGAAGAGGTCAAAGAGCGCTTAAAAGGAATAAATATCGATAGTATTCTTGAATCAGGATATATTGAACAATTGATAGAAGATCAGGTCATGACCCCATTCCCTACCCTTGATCATACAGAAAGACCTGATAAGGTCGCTGGAGGTCTCCTTGAAGGAAGGGTAGCCATATTTGTTAACGGAACGCCTTTTGTCTTGTTGGTGCCTGCGTTATTTATTCAGTTCTTTCAATCTGTCGAGGACTACTATGCTCGCTTTGATATAGCCTCATCTATACGTTTTTTACGTATTTCTATTTTTTTATTTCGCTAATTGCCCCGGCTGCCTTTGTAGCAGCTACAACCTATCATCAGGAAATGGTTCCAACAGATCTGCTCATCATTCTTGCAGCGCAACGGGATCCCGTTCCTTTTCCGGCAGTTATCGAAGTATTCATTATGGAAATAACATTTGAAATCTTACGAGAAGCAAGCCTACGGATGCCCAAAGCCATTGGGGCGACTATGTCCATTGTTGGTGCTCTGGTGATTGGGCAGGCGGTAGTTCAGGCTGGACTTGTATCACCGGCAGCGGTCATCATCGTATCGATCACGGCCATTGCAAGTTTTGCGACCCCTGCCTATTCCATCGCAATTTCTGCTCGCTTGCTGCGGTTCGTATTTATCATTTGCGCAGGTACAATGGGTTTTTATGGTTTGATTTTAGCTTTGTTTGTCGTCGTAGTTCATTTATGTAGCCTACGTTCATTCGGAGTTCCTTATATGTCACCACTAGCTCCACTTAACCCGGAAGGACTAGGCGATACATTCTTCAGGAGACCAATGTGGGCGTATAAAGACAGACCCAAATTTTTAAGCTCCAATAATAATTTGAAAAGGGAAGGCGATAATCAAAGGCCACTGCCTCCTAAATCACGTGGAATGAAGACTTCTAACATGAAGAAGGGTGACGGCACTGAATCGTGACATGCTTTTACAAAACGGGTGAGTTAGCTGAAGATCAGAGCTGTCTTTAAAGCAGCCTTTTCTTATGTATGGAACCATCGGGGAAGGATAGTTTCACAAGCACAGTGTATTCGGACTGTGACTTGAATTTTTTCATTGTCTGAATAATAACAAATTAAAATAGGAATAATAAAAATTCTGCAATTTATTAGAAGTCTTATGTTTAATGAAAATTTTTCAATTTTATCAGCTGTTTATTGATATTATGAGAGGTGCTAAACCTGTTTTTAGTTAAAATAATTTCACTTTACATACTTATATTTCACTTTATTACTGCATCTATTTATATCTTTCGTTACTTTTCCCTTTAAGGGGAACTCGAGGTGATATTAATGTATGATACATGGGTTTATAAAAATTTCATCAATACAGGGTACTTCGTGATCGTAGTGATTGTCGTATGGATAGTACTATTCGTTCTCTTTATTAATTTTGTAACTAAAAAAGAATAATTCGTTATTTCATGGACTCCTATCTGCACAGTTTGTGTCTACTGTGTATTAACATAACATTAAAAAGGGATCATGTTTATCGCTCTGATAAATCCATGATCCTTTTGTACGTTGTATGGTGCAAATTAAAGAATAAAATCAAGCAATATTAAACATAAAATATACCACATATTAGGCTTCTCTAAGGCTTGATACAGGGCTTTGGAGTTCCCGGGAAAAAAAGCTTAACATTACTATGCCACCGAACTGGATTTACTATTCAAACAGTTGTCAGAACACACGAAAATCCCCGCAAGATTAGGCAATATCATTGGGGGGCTTCGTGAAAATAAAAAACTATGAGTGGACTATATCCTATGCCCATAGTGAAAAATGTGTTACTCACTATACACAAAAAAATAGGCCCCATACAGAATTAACTGCAGGAGGATGATGGATTCCATAAAGGACACTGTATCTATATATTCCCGGATAACAGAAAATATGTCCCTACTACAGAGAGTTAATGATTGGTTTTCTCTAAAAATACTAACCGGGTCCCTTGGGACGAACAGTTTAGGTGTATCAAAAAATATGCCACCGAACCCAATTTATTATTCAAAAGCTCCGCAAGATTAGGGGGCTTCGTTTCATACTTTTCCAATGCAAAAAAATGTGATGAGAAAATTCCAACAAATCTTCCGGTATTGTTTTTTGTTTTTCTATTTCCAGCATCTCCGTCAAAACCTCCCCTTTAGTGATCACCTTTATAAACCACAATTTTAGACTTTGATCGATGACTATCCTGGGACTAGTCATTCACCTAATTATTCTAATACTCTGACATCAACAGTTCCCAAATTATAAGATACCCTCAAAAGAACTAACTATTAAACGTAATGTTTTGAGGGTAAAGATAACAAAAGTGGAGGCGAATTGTCTTGGCTATAATAGATATTGACCAATTGCTTTTAGCTACTGAAGAAATTGGCGAAGAGTCAATTCCATTCCATCTCGATACATTTGACATTGATGAATTATTAGATAAAACGGATAACTGGGAAAAAAGCATCCCCTCAAAAAGGAGGATAAACATGACAACAAAAGAAAACAGATATCAAGATCTTCCTGAAGAATGGATTGAATTAGTAAAAAAAGCAATGAAATCAAATATAACTAAAGAGGAATTTAAGAAATTTTTAGAAGAAAAATTAAGAGTCAATAAAGACTAACTATTTTTAAATTCTCTCGAATAATCAGAACAGTTTTTATATGTGGCCCCAATATTAAAAAAAGGAGACTGCAACATTTGGAGAAGCGATATAAGATCTTTATAATGGCCTAATTGGTGCTATGGTCGATTGTTTTTAATTAACCATACTCATGTTTTGTATGGAAAGTTAGAAAAACGAAAACCCCCTATCCAAAAGGACAGGGGGTTTTCGGGGTAAATTAAGTGTTTTATTCAGATTTTTGGGCTGAAAATGCACTTTGCACTTGGCTTACTGCTGTTTGAGCTTGCGCAATCTCATTAAAAGCTTGTTTGATTGCTTCTTGAGCTAAAGTTGGGTCTGAAGATGATTTCTCAATTGCTTGAGTTAGTAAACTTTCTGTAAGGGTCACATTTGCTTTAGCTTGATTTAATTGGTTTACGTCAATTTGTTGTTGAGCCATTAGAATCTCCCCCTTTATAATGATTGAATTTATATCTTTACCTAGTTCAGTCTTTTTATAACCGGGAATATCCCCAAAAAAGTTTGTTTTATTTGACCAATTTTTTCTCTTCCTGTAGAAAATAGGATGTATATATATTACGCGTTTTAATTATCGGTACCGGTGTCAACGATTAAAGAATGATCTTTATCCGTTACGGCCGCATAAAAGATGTTATTGATTTCGTGAAATCCTTGGGTTAGAAATTCTTCCTGAAGCCATTTTTCATCCTTTTGGATTAACTTTAAATTTTTATGTTGGATTTTCCCTTCGACGACCATGGCAATCGGTAGTCCTTGATAGTCCGTTTCAATATTTAAGTGTCTAGGCGTTAAATTAACAACAGATTGGTTGGGCAATATACTAAGCTCTCCATTCGGTTCCAGAATCACATAATCGATATCCCGTATGTTCGGATATCCTGCAGCTCGAATGGTTGACAATAGCTCAACGAGAGAAAAGCGCGTTTTCCGTAAGTCTTTTTTGATTTTCCCATGTTTGATCAAAATGCTTGGATGGCCAATTAACAGTCGATTTAACCTTCGAAAAAGACTTAATTTAGAAAACAACAGATACATGAAGACAATGGTAATTATTCCTGCAATGGTCTGTCCAATTCCGTTGGCTTTGATAGGACTGACGGACAATGTTACAACAAACACAATGGCCGCAAGATCAGGCGGGGTCAACTGAGCCAGTACAGTCTTTCCCATACAGCGCATGGCCACTATAACTAGACCAAAAAGAAGAATTAATTTCCCAATAAAAGTGAACATTTTCCAACCTCTTTTTTATGCTATCTAATCATACTGCCACAAAACCATGAAAACATACTTAGCATGTTGGACAGTTTGTATAAAATTGAAGAAAATCATACCTTCAAGCCAAGTTATCAAGCGTTTTATGAAATTAGTTATTTATTAAAATAGGAAAATCAACCGGTCGAAGGTGTAATGCAATGAAATCATTCAATCTCTAGGTCTACATGGTTCCATTCCTTACCTATTCGATGGGCTATCCATTAAAGATGTAATCAATCCAATCATACAAATAGTTAAGCCAGAAAAAAGGAAAGCTTTTAACTCTAACATTTTAAACGCCGACGTTACAATTAGACCATCTATCATGAAAATAACGACCCCTATATTTACGGACATAGCTTTCGATATAAATTGAGCTAACAAGTCGGTTCCTCCGGTACTTGCTTCATATCGAAGCATGATTCCTACTCCGATTCCAATTAATCCTCCTCCTATTAACATACTTGGAAAAATAGAAAGGGAAAATTGGTTTCTTAGAGGGGCTAACCAATCAATGAACATAGACGCAACAATTAAACCGAGAAAGCTATTATAAAAGAATGTTCGTTCATGGATCCAGGCGAATATACACAGAGGGATGCTTAAAAGGAACATCGCTAAACCTGTTGGAAATTCAAAGTAATAATGAATGATGAGGGCAATGCCTGTAATCCCTCCATCTAATAAATGATGGGGAACTAAAAAGCCGTTTATTCCGATACTCAATAATAGACTTCCTATAATAATAGCCGTGATTTTCTGAAAAATATACATCACCTTTTATCATGTGTTTATGGCTAATATATGTACAAGCATATGATTTCAGAATGAGGCTAAGAT
>NZ_JVPL01000172.1:0-552 GCF_001054655.1 Bacillus sp. 220_BSPC | reverse complement strand
AAAGGCCTTTACTTCTTTCGACTATGAAAAAATGCCAAGCAGACTTAGAACTATTTGCACTAGGAACAGAAAATAAAGAAGCCAAGCAGATATATGAAGAAAACAGTGAAAAACTACAAAAAGCGATTGATAACGTTACCCACATCTTAAAAAGTTGATTGTATGATCGGTTTTATAAGTTCATGGTTTATTTAAATAGTTACAAAAATATAGGAGGCAGATAAATGCCTCCTATAGCTCACCCAAAGAGTTATCAAACGTATTCCCAGTAAAAGGAGACTTTATATGTATATGTAGACTAAAGGGAAATTCAACTTGTCACGCCCCTTTTTAAAAAGAGTTGCTTTCAACTAAGTTACAAATCTTAGCCTCATTCTGAAATCATATGCTTGTACATATATTAGCCATAAACACATGATAAAAGGTGATGTATATTTTTCAGAAAATCACGGCTATTATTATAGGAAGTCTATTATTGAGTATCGGAATAAACGGCTTTTTAGTTCCCCATCATTTATTAGATGGAGGGATTACAGGCATTGCCCTCATCAT
>NZ_JVPL01000171.1:0-10165 GCF_001054655.1 Bacillus sp. 220_BSPC | reverse complement strand
CCGCGGAAAGCGAGTGCCCTACGTTCCAATCAACGTCCAAATTGTACAAGTCATAAAAAAGGACAAACTCGATTTGGAGTTTGTCTACAGTCTGAGAGGATTCCACAGTTGTAGAATCCTCCTTTAATGTTACTTTTCGATTAAAGATGTCGTATGATCAAAAACAACTTTTCCATCTACGATCGTTAGCTGTACCTTTGTATTGGGAATTTCTTCTACTGGTATTTCAAAGAGATTTCGTTCTAATACTACGATATCAGCAAGTTTTCCTACTTCTAATGTTCCCAATTCCTTCTCCCTAAAGGAACCATAAGCTGATCCGGCTGTATAAGCTTTCAATGCTTCGGCAAGTGTGATGCGCTCATGTGGATGCCATACCGTTTTTCCGCTGCTGTCGATTCTCGTTACTGCCCGATAGATTTGCAGAAGCGGATCAAGGGTATCGATTGGGAAGTCCGTTCCGAATGCCAATTTCGCTCCGGCTTCTTGCAGTGTATTAATCGAGAAAACATACTTTTCTCGTTCTGTACCAATCCGCTCGGTATAAACACCTCTTTCAGACATCGCAAAGTGATCCGGCTGCATTGAAGCGGTCACGCCTAGCTCTTTGAAACGATGAATATCATCAGGGTGGACCACTTCAATGTGTTCAACAGAATGACGCGAATCTCGTTTACCGTTTGTCTTTTGCGCTTCCTCATAGGCATCTAAAGCAAGGCGAATCGCTCCGTCGCCAATTGCATGAAAACGAATGCTGAAGCCTTCTTTATCAGCATCAACGACCCATTTTTTGATTGTTTCAGGAGGGAACGATGATTCACCTCGTGTATTCGGTTGATCAGCATAAGGTTCAAGTAAATACGCGGTACGGGCTGTAATGACGCCATCGATAAATTGTTTAAGTCCTGACACACGAAGTTTGTCCGATTGATACGTATCTCGTAATTTTTTGACACGTTCAAGATTGCCATTTAAAGCTGGCCATAAATGAATGCGGGCAGTTAAATCTCCATTGTCTTCAAATTCTTTGAAAACATCATAATCATTAAGCATTTCCAATGCTTCTATTGCGAATAAGTCGTGGACGGATGTTACTCCTAAACCAGCCGCATGAGTGAGGAAATTCGTGAAAAGTTCTCTCTTTTGTTCTTTTGTAAAATCATAGGCATGGAGGATAACCGCTTCCATTGCTTTTTCGTATAAAAGACCATTAGGTTCCCCATTTTCGTCTTTTCCAATCATTCCATACGAAGGGTTTTCCGTATGACGGGTAATATTAGCGATTTCAAGTGCCTTTGAATTTACCCATGCGTAATGACCTTCGGCGTGAAACATAAGCACCGGACGGTCGGGGAGAATGCGGTCCAATGAAGACCGATTCGGTAATTGCTGCGTATCCCAATATCCTGCATCCCATGAAGCGCCGATTATCCAAGGATCTTGCGGGCGCGATTCGGCAAATTCACGAATCATTTCCAACGCTTCATCTTCTGAACGGGCTGGGAATAAATTGGCACTATTCATCGAAACAGCCCCATCCATCATGTGAAGATGGAAATCATGAAAACCCGGTAGAATAAATTGGTCATTAAATTGATGGATTTTGGTTTCCTCGCCTGAATAAGGTTTAACCTCCTCTTCAGATCCAACCGCAATGATTTTATTGTCCTTAATCGCAATCGAGGCGGGCTCCGGTTGATCAGAAATTCCTGTAAATACAGCATTACTTGAAATAATTACATCAGCTAGTTGTTGATTCATTATCTATCATTCCTTTCAATTCTATAGAATAGCTTCTATTATTAAGCTTGTTCAATGGCAAGCTCAGGAGGCGGCTGTCTAAACATTTTTGTAAGGTTAAGAAGGTACACAAATCCGATCGCAAACCAAGTTCCTCCCAGTATTAACGAATAGATGTCTAACTGTATCCAAAAGAAACCTGTAAGAGAAGCACCAATTAACGGAATGATAAGGTACCGAATGGTCCCCATTAAGGAACGCTGCTTTTTTCGGAAATAATAGTGAGCGATAACCGAAATATTAACGAAAGTAAAAGCGAATAATGCACCAAAATTTATAAGAGATACGGCAGTTGTAAGGCTTAAGAAAAGTGCGCTTAGAGCAACGCCTCCTATAATTAATATGTTGAAGACAGGTGTACGATATTTAGGAGAAAGATATCCAAATATTTTGGCAGGAAGTACACGTTCACGTCCCATTGCAAATAAAATACGTGAAGCACTTGTTCCTGACGCAATAGCTGATGAAAAACTTGACATGATTCCTTCAGCGAGCATATAACTTATCAAAAAGTTACCCCCGATATACATTGCAATTTCCATATAGGCAGCTTCCGGGGCTTTAAATGATTGATAGTCAGGCCAGACAAGCTGTAAAAAGTACGAACCGATAAAATAATATAATCCACCAATGATTGTTACAAGATAAATGGCCCTAGGTATGGATTTTCGCGGGTTTTTCGTTTCTTCAGAAAGAGTTGTTACTGCATCAAATCCTAAAAAGGAAAAGCATAAAATAGGGATGATGGATAGGAAGCCCGGCATATTTATATTTGAATCAATAAACGGGAGGATCGAAAAAAGCGTTCCTGCACCTTGACCATTTAAAAGCCCCTTTATTGAAAAAATGATGAACAACGCAAGTGTTCCGAATTGCAAGAATAGAAGCCCCATATTAAGCTTAGCCGCTACCTTAATACCGAGAATATTTATAATCGTAACCGTGACGATAAAGAGAATAATCCAGACGTACATAGGAATTAAAGGGAAATAGGCTTTCATTGCAATTCCTAACAATAGAGCACTGATCATTGGACTGAACATATAATCCAGTATAATAGTCCAACCTACGAGAAAACCAATGTGAGGACTTAGGGATTTTTGCGTAAACGTATAGGCTGCACCCGCATTTGGAAAGGCTTTGACAATTTGCGCATAGCTGTAGGCTGTAAATAGCATAACGATAAAGGCAACGATATAAGCAGTAGTGATCATCCCGTTCGTGCTATGAACAGCAACTCCGTATGTTGAAAACAAAGTAGTTGGGGCCATAAAGGCCAAACCAAAAAACACAACATATTTTAATGGAAGTGAGCGTTTAAGAGTTGGTGAGTTTGAATTATTCATATATCAGTCCCCCTATTTAAATGGCCATCATAGTCATTCTTTATTCCAATCCCATACTGATTCCGCAAAGCAGACCGATCTCCATGCCCAACTTTTCTATAGTTTTTATTTTCCATAGAATGGTCTATTTTCGTATTGAATTTCTAAAAATAATAAGTTGCATATTAAGTAAACGTTTGATGACAAAGATGTACATCCGCTAGTTGATCCTCTTATTCCGAATCGTTTATTTATCTTACTAAAGACCCGGCATAATCATAAACTACTTGACCGTCAACTATTGTTAACAGTACCTTTATATCTGGTATTTCTTCCACGAGTACTTCAAAGAGATTTCGTTCCAAGACGATAATATCAGCAAGTTTACCTGCTTCCAATGTCCCTAATTCCTGCTCTCTAAATGTACCGTAGGCTGGGCCACTGGTATAAGCTTTCAATGCTTCGGCAAGTGTGATGCACTCATGTGGATGCCATACCGTTTTTCCGCTGCTGTCGATTCTCGTTACTGCACGATAAATTTGGAGGAGCGGATTCAAAATATCAATTGGGAAGTCCGTTCCAAAAGCCAGTTTCGCACCGGTTTTTTGCAAAGTATTAATCGAGAAGACATACTTTTCTCGTTCAGCACCAACTTGTTCGGTGTAAACACCTCTTTCAGACATAGCTAAGTGATCTGGCTGCATTGAGACCGTAACACCCAGCTCACTAAAACGATGAATATCATCTGGATGAATAACTTCAATGTGTTCAACGGAATGTCGTGAATCTCGTTTACCATTTGTCTTTTGCGCTTCCTCATAGGCATCTAAGGCAAGACGGATTGCTCCATCTCCAATCGCATGAAAACGAATGCTGAAGCCCTCTTTATCTGCATCAACGACCCATTTTTTGATCGTTTCAGGAGGGAAAGACGTCTCACCGCGTGTTTCTGGTTGATCCGCATAAGGCTCGAGTAGATAAGCTGTACGGGCGGTAATGACACCATCGATAAATTGTTTAAGTCCCGACACACGGAGCTTATCCGATAGATATGTCTCTCGCAATTGTTTGGAGTGCCCAAGATCGCCATTTAATGCAGGCCATAAATGAATACGCGTTGTTAATTTACCGTTGTCTTCGAATTCTTTGAAAACATCTAGTGATTCTATTGTCTTTAAACCATGTAAGTCATTGACAGAAGTGACCCCTAAGCTTGCTGCGTGTGCCAAGAAATTGGAGAAGATTTCATTTTTTTGTGAATTTGAAAAATTAAAGGCATGGCGGATAACCGCATCCATTGCTTTTTCATATAAAATACCATTGGGTTCGCCATTTTCATCTTTTCCTATAATGCCATAGAAAGGATTTTCCGAATGACGAGTAATATTAGCAATCTCCAAAGCTTTCGTATTCACCCATGCATAATGGCCTTCAGCGTGAAACATGAGTGCCGGACGGTCTGGAAGAATATGATCCAATGAATGGCGAGTCGGTAATTGTTGTGTATCCCAATAACCTGCATCCCAAGTAAATCCGATTACCCATTGATTTTCCGGTTTTGATTCGGCGAATTCGCCAATCATTTCCAGCGCTTCATCTTCTGAGCGAGCGGCGAACAGATTGACACTATTGAGGGCAACGGCACCTTGCATGATATGAAGGTGGAAATCATGGAATCCCGGCATAATTAATTGGTCTTTAAACTCATAGATTTTCGTGTGCTCACCTGCGCAGTGTTTAATTTCTTCCTCAGTACCAATCGCAACAATTTTGTTGTCCTTAATTGCAATGGAGGCGGGTTCAGGTTGGTCGGAAAGACCTGTAAATACAGTATTACTTGATATAATTACGTCAGCTACTTGTTGACTCATCATCAATCATTCCCTTCTTTTATAGCTCTATTATTAAGCTTCCTCAAAGGCAAGCTCAGGAGGCGGCTGCCTAAACATTTTCGTTAAGTTTAATAGATAAATAAATCCGATAAGAAGCCAAGTTCCACCTAGTATTAGTGAATGTTTATCTAGATTTATGAAAAACAATCCAATTAGTGCTGCTCCAATAAGCGGGATAATCAAATATTGAATCGTTCCTTTAAAAGATCTCTGTTTCTTTTGAAAAAAATAGTAAGAAACAACTGAAAGATTCACAAAGAAAAAGGCAAATAACGCACCAAAACTAATAATTGATACAGCTGTTGTTAGATTTAAGAAAAGAGCGCTTAATGCAATCCCGCCAATGAGTAGAATATTGAACACAGGTGTCCGGTATTTCGGTGATAGATAGCCGAAGATTTTTTTCGGCAATACATTTTCCCTTCCCATCGCATACAAAATACGAGAGGCGCTCGTTCCTGATGCCACGGCTGAAGCTGTGGTGGAAGTTAGCCCCACTGCCACAAAGAAGCTCACAAAAATGTTTCCGCCGATATACATCGCGATCTCTAAATAGGCGGATTCAGGGTTAGTGAAAGAATGGAACTCCGGATAAATTAGTTGTGCAAAATAAGAACTTGTGATGAATAAAAATCCGCCAATCATCGTTATGAAATAGATCGCTTTTGGCAACGTTCTCGTAGGGTCCTTCGTCTCCTCTGACAGAGTAGTTACTGCATCAAAGCCTAAAAAGCTAAAACATAGAATAGGGATAACAGATAGGAGAGCAGGTGCGCTAATTTCAGGATCATAAAAGGGAACGGTGGAAAATAATATCCCTGCTCCTTTTCCTTCAAGAAGACCTTTAATGGACAAAATAAAAAATAGTGCAAACAATAAAAATTGCAAGAAAAGCATATACGTATTAAGTTTCGCTGCTAATTTAATGCCAAGGATGTTGACAGCAGTAATAATCACAATAAATAAAATGATCCAAACAAACATCGGAATGGATGGAAAATAAGCTTTCAATGAAATTCCGACGATTAGGGCGCTGATCATCGGGCTAAATATATAATCAATGATGATTGTCCAACCAACGATAAACCCTATATGTGGACTTATTGATTTTTGCGTAAACGTATATGCTGCTCCTGCTTTTGGGAACGCTTTCACTAATTGGGCATAGCTATAAGCTGTAAATAACATGACAACTAAAGCAATAGCATAAGCCGTTGGCATCATCCCGCTGGTGCTGTTTACAGCAACCCCATATGTTGAGAAAAACGTTTTTGGAGCCATGAAAGCCAATCCGAAAAAGACGACATACTTCAAAGTAAGAGTACGTTTAAGAGTTGGTGAATTCGGCATTAATCAATCCTCCTTGTGAATTTTTTACTAACGATCGTACACATTCATTAATGTGCACTTCACGAATAACTGGATTATTCGGATTGTTTAATTAAAAATTCCGCATATTCAGTTAATTGAAAGGTTATTTGTCTGGGCTCATTTTTGTTTTTAAGGATAACCAACATAAATAGTATCTACTTGTAAACGGATACAACTTGAGCTATGACTGAATGTTTTTAACCATTTTTTCACAATTGCCTGTCCTCTAATTGGCCGCAGAAAGGAGTTGGTAAAGAAGAGTAGCATAATGCAAGGAACAACATGGCCTTGTCTTTTTGATTTCACACTTTTTAATAAAAGGTATCACTCCTTAGAACCAAATGATTTTTCAAAATAATGGTTTACTATTTTCATTTAGGAATGCATCACTCCATTCAATATGTATAAATCCATTATAAAGTCTCGTCTAACACCAGAGTAAACAGCTTCGATACAAAAAAAACAGCCATCGAAATGATAATACTTTCATTTCGAAGGCTGTTCACTTGTTACTTTTTCTTTAATCGGAATTTGTATTTCATAATAAGCTTCATCATATTGATCGGTCAGAGAAACGTCAACCTGCATAATTCGAAAGGCGTCACCGGTAATAATATAGTCATGAGTATCGCAATGATGGAGTAGCTTTTTTAGCTGGGTTAGCATTTTCTCCCTTGTGAGTCCTCCATAATAGGAACATAAAAATAGCCCATTTTCAATTTTTTGGGTTGGTTGCTCTGACTCCTCATCCTGAACAAGAATGAATGATTGAGATTGATAGTCACTTAGGTTAGCGGAGAAGTCAGATGATTGACGAATTTCATCAAAATACTCTTTCTTGATAAAATCTCCAAATTTATTGCTGGCCAAAGCAGGAATGATTCCACCAATCTTGTTTTCGAGCTCCAAATATCCAAAATAAAGGTTTTCTGTATCCGCCCAACTTACCGATCTGGCTAGCTGGATGTATTCCCGTTCTTCAAATTGTTTTATCACGATATCCGAATTGCTGTAACTGTTTGTGAAATGTTCAATATTGTATAATCGTGTCATCAAAATATTATGGATATGTTGCAATTTCTTAATTTCTTCCTGTATATTAGCCATTGATTTTTGAAGTGATTGAACCGACTTTTTGACATTGCGGTTCGTAAGAAATTGCTTGATTTCCTCTAAGGAAAACCCGATGCTCCTTAACTCTTTGATCGTTCCGAGAACCTCATACTGGGAAATGGAGTAATAACGATAGCCAGTTTCGGGGTCAATATGATAAGGCTTTAGCAATCCAATTTTATCGTAATGACGCAATGTATCAACGGTTACACCTCGCAACTTCGCCATTTCTCCTATACTAAGCTTATTTTGCATGGCTTTTCTCCTAACCAATACTGAATTTATATATATTAATAACATGATTTCCCCCTATTATAAAGTAGCGATTCCTGTTGTGTATAGCTAGTGCCAGGAATATTTGTAGAGCACCGCTTTCATAAAATTGCAGTCACAAACTTAACGTCCAGTATTCGATTTAAACAGGGTTAACCATTTCAGCTCTTGAAATGAATATACTTTTTTGGACTTAAAGGTTTAAAATGCAGAAGAGGTAGTACAGTTCAACAGTTTTTCTTGGAAACTTGTAACCGAAACTTCCAGGCGGCCAGTACAAAGCAAAAGCAATGGTTTTCCAATTAGAATGGATATTATTTATTGCATGTTTAATGAGGAATTTGTAATGTGGGAACATATGTTTTATAATATACTTTAAGTAATTATCAATCGAAATAGGGGAGGTATTATATGTATATTTCAATTTCAGATTTTATTAAAGAATGGAATAAAGAAGCCATACTCACTCAAAATGTCTTGGATAGTTTGACTGATGAATCCTTAGAACAACAAGTTTATCCTGAAGGTCGCACTTTAGGAAGAATTGTGTGGCATTTCACCACGAATATTCCAGATTATCTAGCTCATTTCGGGTTAAAGATAGACCGGATAGAAAGTTCGGAAAACGTTCCATCTTCAGCCCGCGAAATTGCCATCACTTTTAAAAATGTAAGTTCTCATGCAGCCAAAATTATTGAACAACAATGGACAGACGAATCCCTGGGACAAATACAAGAAGCGTTCGGAAGACAGGAAACAAATGCTTCCATCCTTATGGGGCTAATCAAGCATATTGTACATCATCGCGGACAAGTTACGGTTCTGATGCGTCAAGCAGGAATTAAACCTTTTGGGGTTTATGGACCGCCAAAAGAAGATTGGATTCATTTAGGTGTGGAAAATCCACCGCTTTAATGACTTATGAATGCTTAAGTTAGGATCTTCTACATACTGGGCATTGGCGAATAATTAAATTCTAGTACTCCATATTATGACTGAGTTAATAATATGTTTTAGCATCCTTTGAAGGGTGCTTTTTTATTTTGCGAAAGAAGGGTTTAAATGAAATCAGCTAATTTAGAGACGATGTTTTAAATACAACCCTTATTTTCCATCTGAAGCTAATGTAGGTAGGATAGATTCGTTCTTCTCCTTTTGGTTAGGCTCTATTAAATCATTAGTGCAGAATAGTTCTTTAAGATTATTATTATAATCATGCTATTTATAAGCCGCCATATGCTGAACCCCCACCATAATTACCACAACCGCCGGCACAACTATATCCGTCAATGATAAGGAGTTAAACAAAACGACTATAATGACGAAATCTTTACCAAATCAATTAAAGCTGACTGAAAGTTTCTAGTTATAAATATCTGGATTTTGTTGAAAAATGTCGTTATTTGCGAATATCATTATCGTCATTTCTGAGATATTATAATATTGAATGCACTTTAATACATTGAAGTAATAATGCATTCTTTATATCGGGGCTCAATTAAGTGAGTGGAGGAAAATAAATGAGTGTAATCATCGAGAAGAAACGTATGGAAAACTATACTCATATGGAAGATGCAATGTTGGTAGGGAAAATCCATAATGGTGATGAGGATGCACTGGACTTTTTAATCAATAAATACAGATGTGTCGTTCAATCAAATGCATTGAAGTATTTTTTAACGGGTGGAGATAAGGAAGACGTCTTTCAGGAAGGGATGATTGGGCTATATAAGGCCATTCGGGACTACAAAAATTGCAAAAAGGCGTCTTTCAGGTCATTTGCGGAACTGTGCATTACAAGACAAATCATAACGGCCGTAAAAGCGGCTATTCGCCAAAAGCATTCTCCCTTAAATAATTATGTTTCATTGTATATGCCTATCCATCAAGGGGAGTCGGAACAGGGTCTAATTGATCTAATCCCTGAACAGAGACAAAATGACCCAGTCACGATCTTAATAAAATCAGAAGAAATTTGTGATATTGAGCTAATTTTAACCGAAGTCCTTAGTGAGTTGGAAAGCAGTGTTGTGGACTTGTACCTGGAAGGAAAAACTTATTTAGAAATATCAAAGGAACTGAATGTTCAAAAAAAGACGATCGATAATGCACTTCAGCGGGTAAAAAGGAAGCTGGAGCGGCACCTCGAGTCCAGAAGAATGGAAGAATAATAACAATCATTCTTTAAACTTTCGGTCATTATTAATTTGTAAAATAACATTGAATCAATTAATAGATAAAAGTACTTGTTAAAGCATTTTCCTGGTAATGGAGCAGTTAGTGCAGTGCTATCCTATGGGAAATAAAATCTATGACCAAAAAAAGCCCTACTGAAACAGAAGGGCTCAGTTTGTAGACAAAAGGGGTTCGGAATTAAAAAATTCTGAACCC
>NZ_JVPL01000170.1:0-11055 GCF_001054655.1 Bacillus sp. 220_BSPC | reverse complement strand
AGGAGAAACTGAACCTGTTCCTTTTGAATTCCGCCTTTTTCCATGGCTTTTTGACAAGCTTCTTCAAAAATTATTTTATGAGCTTTTTCATAGGAATCCTGATTAAGCCATAAATCGGCATGCAGAAGATCAAAATCTTCCGCGATAGCTCCATCTGCTTCAAATGGCCCTCCGACTGTACCTGTAGAAATAATCACGGGCTTTTGTTCGAAGACCCATGTACGATGACCTTCTAACATCACAAACCACCCCACTGTATAAGAATTGTTTTAATCAAGGCAATGACAAACGCCGAAAAGACGCCAAATAGAATAACCGATCCTGCGAGTTTAAACATATTACCGCCTACCCCTAATACGAACCCTTCAGTTCGGTGTTCAATCGCTGCAGAAATGACGGCATTGCCGAAACCAGTAACCGGTACAGCCGTCCCAGCCCCGCCAAATTGAGCCATACGATCATAGACCCCGAAACCTGTAAGAAGCATCGTAATAAAAACTAAAGTCCCTACGGTTGGATTTCCAGCTGTTTGGTCCGTAAAATCAAAATAATAAATATAAAAGGCAGAAATGAGCTGTCCGATCAGACAAATAAGGCCTCCTGTTAAAAATGCTTTTATGCAATTTTTAACCACTGGTCTTTTTGTTTCTCGATGTTTTTGAATCCCTTGATATTCTTGTTGAACAGGTGTCAATTGTTTCTTTTGTTTATTCGACATGGTCCGACTCCTCTTTCTCCTTAGGTTTTTTCTTTCATCAGACTTTTGATTTTATTAAAATCCTTTTCTACTTCCTTCCGATTTGTGTTATCCTTTTGGATTTTTTGTTCTAATTGATCAAGTTCCAAATACATTTTTGAATCGGTCGAAACCAAGATTTTATGATCTGGATAGTCTTTTTCCAAGTCTGATTTCACGCTCTTTTCGATTTTCTTTAATCGAAAACGATCAAAGTTTTCGACTTTGATCGCTATCAATAGCTCTTTATCCGTATTCACAGCCTTCACATCCGAAATGTCTTCCTCTGTGATAACCATCTTTTTTGCTTGATTCGCCACGGATTGATCGATTGACTTGCTTGTATGTACCTGTGAAATATTTAAATCCTCATGGCCCTCATCGGATTGAGGATTTCTATTACAACCTGAACCTAATCCGATAATAGTTAGTAATAAAAGAAAAATGATGAATTGGTTTATTTTATCTTTCATGAGATCACCCTTTGTTTATTATCATTGAAGGTAAAAAAGGTTGGTTGACACTCAACCAACCTTCCTTCTTAGCTTTTACATTATTGTTGTTTGTATTGGGGTTCTTCTTGTTCGATTTGTTGAATACGTGGTTCAATGCTGTCTATAACGGATTGAGTTTGTTTAGCAGCATCTTGGTAAAGCTGCTTTGCTTGTTCGTTGTCTGTCCCAAGAGAGAAGGTTTCAAAGCTAGCCTGAGCACTTTTTAAACCGGCAACAGTTGTCTTAACGTCATTAATTACTGTCATGAATAACACCTCCTTGTTTTATAAAAGGTTATTACTCTTTTAGAATGGTGAAAACAGAGCTTTATATACCTTCAAAATTTATCCACATTTTACATTTAAAATCCGCCATCAGAAGTAATTAAAAATAAATGACAAAATATATAAGAGCAACCGTATTCAAACGGTGCTCTATTTTATTGCTATAAACGATTCCAAACCCTCTTTAAATCTAATGGCACGAATACCTTATTACCATGTATTTCCTTATGTATGATGAGTTGTGAAAAGCATGGATCTACACTTAACCCTTCTGTTTTATGCCTAGCTGGATTTATTCCAAATAAATGTTTAAAGTCTTCGGGTAACTGCATAACATTAGCTCCTTTTTTATTTTTTATAAAGAACAATTCTTAATATATCCATCAAGAATATTTTTAGTGCAAATTTGAGTGAACAACACATCAATTTTCCCAAATAGTCAAAACCAACCAATAAGGGGGGTGAAAATTGAACAAAGTACATTTGACATTTATTGTTCCTTATGTGGGTACGTTAACCAGGACCACATGCAATATTGGAAGTATTCAGGCTAATGCCTAGTCCATGATAGTAATGGAACATAGTATAAAATTGTGGTCATTATAAATGGGGAAATCATAAAGAGGAGGTTTTTTGGAAATAGAAGAACAAAAACAATACCGGGAAGATTTGTTAGAATGGTCTAATCACATTTATTATCATTGGGAAAGTATGAAGCCGAGGTTTTCAAAACTCTTTGATATAGAAAGCTTAGAGGAATGGGAAGAGTCTTGTCGTGAATTAAAAGTAAAATTACAGGAAGATTTAAATGTGGATTTCGATGACTATCAGAAAGCTAAAAGCCTATATGAAAAGTGGGAACTGCTACATGGAGAATCACAGGGTTATGAAGAAAAAGAAGGGGTACTCGATGTGAGAAAGGTAGCTGAGCCACATGATTCTGATAAGGGAATAATAATGGTAAGTCAGGAGGTAAACGATACAGTGGAAGAACTTGATAAAGAATGGGTTGAACTTATTCAAATGGTTAATAACTTGAAAATACCGATACAAGAAATCAGAAATTTTGTATCAGACTATAAATGGGAATAAAGTTGATAAAAAAGAGAGTAACATCCAGATAACTCATGTTTTTCATATTCTTATCATTCATCTAAAACCATAACTGTTCATTTTTAGTGATTGATTGTACCAACTGATAAATACTTATCTATAAACAACAGTGAAAAGCTTTACATTTTTTCATTTTTCTAATAGTCAGTTATACTAAAATATTAAGAAGCATACATTAAAAAACCCCCGCCTGGATTTGGGGGCTGAACCCAAGATGGAATGTTTGAATAATTAATTGGGGTTGGAGAGATATTATTTACTGACCTTTCATCACCCTGTCTCAAGCCTGGAAATTTGATACAGGGTTTTATTTTTTTCCAAGGTTAGTGTGCAGGAGTGTCCTGGTCCCCCCGTAAGTATAAATAACTATTTAAATACTCGGTGGCAGGATATTTTAACATAGAACTTGGAAGTACAAGTTGGAGTTGTTATGTATATTTAAAAAAATTAAGTGTATTAAGCTAATCTTAAGTATTTACGTCCCTTTTTATGCGAGTAAACAAAAACTTAGAAATGTTTATTCTACGGACAGGATTGTGAAGGATTGTACTTAAACTAACGGGTGCGTTAGTTCATTAAGAACGGTTTTTAAACGCCTTTATTTATAGTTGATATTGATAAAATTAGCATAGCATAGGGAAATATTTAACACCGTTCGCAATTACTTGAACGGTGTCATTTGTGTTTAAGATCAAATTATACAACTGCATTGTCACCAAACTGGTGCGTTTTTCTTTGTTTATATGTAAATAAAGAATAGACAGTTATTCTATCACTCTTTCAATTGTTTAAGATAAAGATAATTGCTTCAAAATCAGGCTTACCCTGTTGATCAGTCACAATTATTTCACCATCAAGAATAGTTCCATTCGGAATATCCAATTGGAGCAGTTCGGTGAATTTCAATGTGACCTCATTATTGTGGCGAGTATACAATTTAATCTGATCATTAAACTTAGAAAGAATCAAACGAATTCCATCAAGCTTTAGCTCAGTTATGAAATTATCGTCCTCGAAGGGTTGCTCTGTTTTGTGCAATAGCATTGGAGAAATAAACAAAGTTACCACCTCAAGATAATTGTAGCACTAATATCACGATATCTCTTAGGTAGATAATGTAAAAACATCCTCGACAGGGGTGCGAAATCTTTCACCGTTATAAAGTTAAATCACTTATTATCATATCCTAAGCTTGATTCTCACCAAAGATATATTATTAATTTCTTTTGGCGGTTTACGCTGCTGCTAATCTCAGGAATCTTTTGCAATACGAATTTGAAAGGCCTCAAACAATTAACGATCTCCCTTATTTCCTGCTTGATTTCTTCCACTAAAAATTGACTGATGATAATCAGTATTATGTAAACTTATCACCTGTCTTTACCCTAAATTGAAAGTACTATTTACTTCGGCCACCCCATTTTTAGAGATAGGCAACATTTATTTCCTTGTGTTCAAACCTTTATTGGTTTTCTTGAACTAACCTGCCCCTTTAGTTCCATAAGAAAAAGCTGCCTTAAAGACAGCTCCGATCTTCAGCTAACGCACCCGATAGTTTAAGTACAATATTTCACAATCTTACTTTTTTGGATAAATACTATTACTAAAAGTTTTATTTTAATTTGTGTGAATTTTATGAAAATGCGCAAAAAAGCTTACTCAAAGAGTAAGCTTAACCTCCGGTATAAACACTTTCACATGTTCCAGGTTGTGGTTCATAATAACAATGATTTTTAAATTGACCAGATGCAGGTTGACCGTACCATGTTGGAGGGCATGGACCATATGGATTAAAATACCAAAGAGCATATTTTGATGGGTGTTCTCTCCAATAATCCAAAGTTTGTTTTGCTAATCTTTTTTCAGAAGATCTTGCCCTTTGATAAAATACATTCCCTTTTTGAACAGCTTCAAAGGAAAAATTTCCTCCTTGTACTTGATAAATAACTTGGGAAATTGTTCTTATACCTTTAAAGTCTAAACAATCTGCTTTAACACGATTAACAACTACATTTCCAACATATAACATTCCCTGTTTTCCTTCACCTTCGGCTTCTGCTCTCATCATCCTTGCTACTAAGTCAATGTCCGAACTTCGGTAACTTACTCTTGGCATTTTTTCACCCCCAAAATAAAGTATGAAAAAAAGCCTACATTCATGTCATTGTTTATAAAATAAGAATGCTTAGTTTTTAAAGCTTATAGTTTTTAAGTAAAATGAAAACTATCGCATTCTTTTTATACCTTTCTTCAACTAAACTGCCCCGTTAGTTCCATAAGAAACGGGGAAGAAAGGGCGTTTAAGAGCGGTAACACTCAATAGGTATTACCGCAATGAAATATAAATATAAAGTAGTATTCTTTCTTTTTGAAGAACTTCTAACCCTCTAAAATTTATACCAACCAAGTGATTCTACACTTTTTTGTGTATTTACGTGTTTTGTTTCCAAAAAACCGTCCAATCCTTCTGGGCCAAGCTCTCTCCCAATTCCGCTTTGTTTGTACCCTCCCCAAGGCGCTTCCACGTATGGTGTATGATAGCTGTTAATCCAAATCGTTCCCGCTTTAAGTTCCCCAGCTATTTTTTGTGCTCGTTCCTGATTACCAGATAAAATCCCCGCAGCAAGGCCAAATTTCGTATCATTTGCTAATTCAATGGCTTCTTTTTCCGTGCGGAAAGATTGAACTGTTACAACTGGACCAAATATTTCCTCTTGCACTATTCTCATATTTTGTTTTACGTTCGTAAACACTGCCGGAGTGATAAATAGACCTTTGCGATTTAAACGCTCTCCACCGAATAATAGGGTTGCTCCTTCTTCTTTTCCAATGGAAATATACCGCTCAATTTTGGCCAAATGTTCTTTTGAAATAATGGCACCCATTTCCGTATTTTGGTCAAATGGGTCACCAATTCTCAATTTTTGAAGCTTTTCATTAAGTTTTCCTAAAAATGTTTCATAAAGGTTTTCATGCACAAGTAATCGGGAAGAGGCCACACAAACCTCCCCTTGATTTAAAAATGCACCATAAATAGCCAATTCAGCTGCTAAATCAGCATCCACATCATCAAAAATAAGAAAAGGTGATTTTCCGCCAAGCTCTAAAGATACCCGTTTAAACGATTGAGCACATAATTCGATAACTTTTCTTCCAGTTTCCGAACCACCAGTAAATGAGACTTTATCCACTTTATCGCTAGTCACCAGAGCTTCACCGGGTCCCTTACCAGCACCTAAAACTAAATTAAACACACCATCCGGCACATCGCATTGATCTAACAGTTCTGTAAACAGAATTGATGATAAAGGAGTTATTTCTGAGGGTTTAAACACGATTGTATTTCCAGCTGCTAGAGCTGGTGCTATTTTCCACATCCCAAGTAAAAATGGAAAGTTCCAAGGAACAATTAACGAACAGACACCGATAGGTTCTTTGTGAACTTTACTGACAGACCCATCTTCCATTTTGATACGCCTTGGCTGCTTTTCAACTATTAAATCCACATAATAGCGCAAACATGCAATTGAATCATCTATGTCTAGTTTTGCTTCATTATATGGCTTGCCTGTATTAATAACTTCCAATTTAGTCAAATCGTCTTTTGCGTCTTCCAAGCGTTGGGCTATTCTTTTCAGAGTTTCAATTCTTTTTCCTTTATTGATTGCCCAATCGTTTGTTCGGAAAGCATCGAAAGCTGCCTGTATGGCCAGTTCAACCTGTTCAACACTCGCTTCGTGTATTTCAGTCAAAAATTCCTCATTAGCTGGATTGGACAGAACTCTTTTTTCTCCTTCACCCTTCAGCCAGTGTCCGTTAATGTATAATTGGTCGCATTTTTCTAGTAGTTTTTTCAAATGATGCACTCTCCCTAAAAATTTATTTATTAATCAGCTAAATCCTCTACAACTTCGGTAGCTGAAACATAGCATGCTGAAGTTTCCTTGTGTAGTAATAGTGTCCAAAATTGGTATAAAGGTACTTACTACCTTCTTAGGATACTTTTATGACCTGACATTATTTGAGGATAATCTTTATTAATAGCTTGAAAGTAAGGAGATCGAATCCTTATCTATCAATTTTTTTGTGTATCGATTTTATAATCAACTTTCATTGCTACCGCTCGTACAGGTGAACCATCCGCACCTACAATCCGTAAAGGAAAAGCGCTGATGAGAGGATTAGGAAAATCTATCGCTCCAAAATTAGTTAGATTTTCCGCGATGATTCCGTTTACCTTGGCCACTGCATCGTGGATAGGAAATTCTGTACCACCTGTACGATCGATATTGATTGTATCGATGAAAAATGTGCGAATTCCCCTTTTTATCATTTCATGAATAACATCTTCATGAACATAAGGATGACGAAAAAATGATTCCTTCGCTACATATCGTGACCAACCTGTATAAAACAAAACGATTTTTCCAGAAGCGAGTTGATCCAAGTAAGGTTCCACATCTTTCAGGGTAATAGCTTCTTCCTCCCCTTTTTCTGTTACTGGAATTATTACTCCAATCCCAATAAATAAACGCAAATCTGATTCATCAATACGTTGGCCCTCACTAATAAAATGGTATGGTGCATCTACATGAGAGCCTGTTTGTGAACCAAGATGTATATGAAGAAGATTATACCCGTCCATTTCTAGAGTTGTAGCAACACTAATGTTCGGTTCAGGATCTCCAGGATAAATAGGTGTATCATTCGTTAATTGGAGTGATAAATCAACAATTTTTTCAATTTTAAGCATAACTATGCCTCCCTTTCTGCGTCGCATATTTATTTGTTATTTTTTATATGACTTCAGATTCTTTGCTTTCTTCCTGCACCCTGATTTTTCCCGTAACTTTCATTAGCCCTGAATAAACTACGCAGGTAAGCAGGAAGGTTACTATTGTAGTTCCTATGGAAAGAGGTTGTACGTAGGTAAAGTAATAAGAGAATCCAGCTCCGATAATAAAAGAAATATAAGCAACATAGTTAATCCCATTCCGATACCAGTAAAGCTTGTTCTCGCCAGAAATAATCTCAGAAGCATCATACAGGCTGCGTTTAAGAAGGTAGTAATCTGTCAACATAATAGATACAACTGGTATAAAAAGACTTCCGATCATTATTAGGAAGCCTTGGAAATTCGAAAGTAACCAATCTTTAAGCAGGGCACCGCATATACAAATGATTCCTATTGTTAGCGCAACTTTCCAGAATCGCTGTTTCTTAAAAATCGCTAAGTAAGAAATCGTGGCACTATATAAAACCATTGTGTTCGTTGATACAACAGAGATGAAGATAACTAGCGCAGCAACAAGACCAAAAACAGGATTGGATTCTCCGATTAAAACAGTTGGGTCATACGTTCGTGTCATATTATTCAATAGTGAAAATCCAGAGACAGTTGCCCCAAGTGTCATCGCAATAATTGTTGCGGTACTAAACCCAAAATAAGTTCCAATCATACCGCCTTTTTCTGTTTTACAATGGCAATTATGATCACTTACCATAAGCATCCAGGAAAAAACAGTTGCAACTACAATATCAAATGCCACTATAGCAGTTATGGACGTATTATCAATTGTTGTCATTTGAATTAAACTTCCTGCATCAAATTTAATAAACATATAACCAAAAACGATAACAACCAGTATAACCATTAAACTAACGATAAATTTTTCCGCGCTCTCAATTACACGGTGGCCGTACATAGCCAATAGAACAACTAGCGCTTCAGTTAGAATCGTAAATAAATTAATATTGGTGTATCCTGTCAAATAAAATACCGCTTGATTTAGGCTCAGAGCCCCCATGTATGCCTGTACCCAACTCCAGCCGATGAGAACAAGAGTGTTCACGGCTGTAGGCAATACTGCTCCTCGCTGACCGAAGGCTCCTCGAGCAAATATCATGGTGGGTAAGCCGGTGCGAGTCCCTATATTCCCCATTAAAATTAATGGTATTCCACCTACTAACGTTCCGATTATAATTATTGTAAGCGCTTTTGGATATGCCATGTCAGGAACAAACAGCATGCCAGAAAATACTGTGGTTACTACAACATTAGAGCCTAACCAAAGAAATAAAGTAGAGAACCAACTCATTGACCTTTCATTCATAGCGATTGGTCTCATACGATCTATGCCATTTGTTTCAGGTGAATTCGACATCCAATTCTCTCCCTATTCCACTAAAATTTCGCAGTAAATTTTATCATTTGGCTTTAATCAATTTTCTGCTTATTAGGTCTTTACCTTCAATTGTATTGATTTTTTTTGACAATGCTTTGTGTGCATTTCAGTCTGATAATAGCCTTTAATAGCTTTGGACGACGTTAAGTCATCACGTTATCAACACTATTGTAGACGGACTTGCAACGGCTTCTATCTACAGCATATTGAACGCCCCCATGTTTTTCATAAGTATGTAAACACTCCTTTTTCTTGAATAACGTCTGAAAAGTATCAATTTACATATTACTTAAGCAAGATTCGCGCCAATTTACTACACAGATATTGACAGCCAATTCCGCTAGTTTTTTTGATATATTGATTTAAAATCTAATCAATTTCTTATTTTCTGATTTAATTTTTAATTATTTCCTCTTTTTAATTTATATTTTAATCAACATCTATAGACATAAAAGGAGGGGAACCTATTTGATGATGGAATGACAATTCGGGTTGATCAGCAACATAATAAAGGGGAACTAGCTTATGCTACAGAAGCAACCAAAGAATTGTTCTATTTGGTTTCGAACAGTTAAACCTTAATCGTATATGGGCAATGGCTATATCTAAAAATCCAGCTGCTTCAAAGTTATGTTAAAACTTGGAATAAAAAATGAAGGTTCAATAAAACAGCATATCTATCAGGCTGAACCATATGAAGACGTTGACGTATTTGGGTTTACAAACACAAATTTTAAACAACTAAATTCTTAAGTCTTGTTCAACTAACAGGTGCGTTCGTATTATAAGGTCGGCCAGTAAAAATTACTGTTGATCTTTTTTAATAGAACCTATTCTATCAGTAGCCAGGATAGGACGTACGGGTGCGTGGAAATTGATCCCGTGAACTATAAACTGTCCGCCCCTACTTGTAGAAACATGTTTGAGGCTGGTTGGGACTACATGGAGGACTAGGGGTACTGATTAGTAAGTAGAGGAGGAAAAAACAATGAATCCAGTTGTTGGTCTGGATGTGGCAAAAGGAGAGAGTCAAGTTCAGGCAATTTAAACCGTATGGGAAGAGCTTTTCAATGAAGCTTATCAAAGAGGAATTAGATCATTTTTTAGACTTTCTAAAAGAAGTTGAAGAGGTGACAGGGCAGATGCCTATGGTCATTTTAGAATCTAGGGCATTACCATACTCCCGTTATTCAATACTTGGCGGAACAAGGAATTCTATATATCTTACTAAATCCGATTATTTCTTATCAGGAAAAGAAAACCAGTTTATGGAAGGTAAAAACAGACGCAATCGCTACGTACCAGTTGTGTGTGCTGTATTATAAAGGTGAACCTCATAAAATTAGAGGGATTCAGCTTTTAGACCTTCGGAATTTGTCAACACAACAGGAAATCGTAACGAATATGTATGTGGAAGCTAAACTTCAGTTTCACACCATTTTAGATCAAGTGTTTCCTGAATACCGGAAGGTTTTTGGGGATCTATATTCAAAGGTTTCTTTATTGATGTTAAAGGAACATCCTACTTCAGAGGCGGTATTAACAGCCGGAGAAAGTAGACTTGCAGAGAGTGTTATAGAGTTCTGTTCTAGCCGATTGAGTGAATGGGCATGGGAAAAATCAAAAAAATGATGGATTCCGCATCTCGAAATCCATTTCAAAAAAAACGTGTATGAAAGTCACGTAATCAATCTTCGTATGTATATTGAGTTGCTTTTTCATTACCAGGGACACCTTCCTGATTTGGAAGATCGTATAGTGACCTTGGCAAATGAAATGGAAGAATATAAGATTATCCAATCGATTCCCGGTATAGGAGAAAAAATTTGCAGCCACGATTATCTCTGAAATTGGTGAAATCGTTCGGTTTAATCATCCGAAAAAACTGGTTGCCTTTGCTGGAGTAAATCCAAGTGTTTACTCATCGGGTAAGTTTACGGACACCATTAATCGTATTACTAAAAGAGATTTTCGTGGTAGATGGTGGCGGCGAGGATTGCCGCCATAGAAGTTCTTATGGAACTAACCTGCCCCGTTAGCCATCCATGAATCGCAAAAATCGGCGATTCACCACAAAGAATGAAAATGGTTAGGAAGTGTCAATACTGATACTGACCTTAATCCAGTCAACCCTAATCCATAGTCTAATTAATTAACGCTCTCCTCTTTTTTTTAAACGATTGAGTAGGGTCTTCTTAAGTATTGTCATTTTTCATTTTTAAAGAAACTTATTTTCATGGTAG
>NZ_JVPL01000169.1:219-25554 GCF_001054655.1 Bacillus sp. 220_BSPC | reverse complement strand
TTTGCACCATTTACTCGTGAATTTCCGCTGTTTACTCGTGAATTCACCCCGTTTACTCGTGAGTTTGCGCCATTTACTCGTAAGTTAACTATTTTAATGCACAAAAAAACCCATGTTATTTAACATGAGTTGCTTTGTAAGGTGTAAGAGTCCCAATTGTGCCGTTTACGCCTTTGTTTTGAACCCGCTCTCCGCAGGTGGGTGCTCGGTTCCTCGCGTTTGTAAGTCCTCTTCGAGGGAGGCTTTTACGCGGCCAGGAAACTAGTGCTCCCGGTAACTATAAGTGTTCGGTCAAAACTTATAGGTTAAAGAACGAACACATCAGGACTCTTACTTATTGAAAACATCATAGCATACTGCTTAACTCTGTTTCAAGGAAAAACACCTAGGTATTTTTTCACATTTTTTACCAAATGAATTATTTTTTAAGTGCAGCAAGTCTTAGGTTAAGTTCGGCCAATTGCTTGTCACTTACGGTACTCGGTGCGTCAACGAGCAGGTCGCTTGCGCTTGCTGTTTTCGGGAACGCGATGGTGTCGCGAAGGTTCGTGCGGCCTGCGAGCAGCATGACCATGCGGTCCAGTCCAAGGGCGATTCCGCCGTGTGGCGGTGTTCCGTATTCGAATGCATCCATTAGGAAGCCGAATTGTGCGTTTGCTTCTTCTTCGGAGAATCCAAGAACTTTGAACATTTTTTCCTGAACGTCGCGTTCGAATATCCGCAGTGATCCACCGCCAAGTTCGTAGCCGTTCAAGACAAGGTCGTATGCTTGTGCACGGACGCTTGCTGGGTCTGATTCCAGTTTGTCCATGTCTTCACGGAATGGCATTGTGAATGGATGGTGTGCTGCATAGTAGCGTCCTTCTTCTTCGTCATATTCAAGTAATGGCCAGTCCGTCACCCATAGGAAGTTGAATTTGCTTTGATCGATCAAGCCTCTTTCTTTACCAAGCTTGATGCGAAGTGCTCCAAGTGCATCTGCGACTATGCCTTTCTTATCCGCCACGAATAGGATTAAATCGCCCACTTCAGCTTCCAATTCAGATACTAATTGCTCTTGATCTTCTGCGAAGAATTTGGCGATTGGCCCTTTTACACCGTCTTCTTCAACTTTTAGCCATGCAAGGCCTTTAGCGCCGTAAATCGCTGCAAATTCAGCCAAGCCATCAATGTCTTTACGGGAATAATCCGCATTTCCGTCCTTAACGACGATTGCCTTAACTTGACCGCCGCTTGCAACAGCGCCGGTGAACACTTTGAAATCACTGTCTTTGACGATTTCGGAAACATCTTTAAGTTCCATTCCGAAGCGTGTATCCGGTTTGTCGGAACCGTAACGGCTCATCGCTTCATTGTAAGTCATTCGAGGGAATGGCAGTGTTACGTCCAATCCTTTTACGTCTTTCATCACTTTAGCCATCATGTTTTCTGCCGTGTTAATGATATCTTCTTGGCTCATGAAGCTTGTTTCAATATCGATTTGCGTGAATTCGGGCTGTCTGTCAGCACGTAAGTCTTCATCACGGAAACAGCGGGCAATTTGATAATAACGTTCGAAACCGGATACCATCAATAGCTGCTTGAAGATTTGCGGTGATTGCGGAAGTGCATAGAACTCCCCTTCGTGTACGCGGCTAGGCACTAAATAATCACGTGCTCCTTCAGGTGTACTTTTTGTTAAAATAGGTGTTTCGATATCAAGGAAGCCTTCACCGTCCAAGTAATCACGGATCGCTTTTGTTGTTTTGTTACGCATTTTCAATGTTTCGAACATCGCCGGACGACGCAGGTCCAGATAACGATATTTCAAGCGGATGTCTTCTGATACATCCGTTCTTTCATCAATGATGAATGGAGGGGTCTTTGCTTCGTTTAAAATTGTAACGTTTTCGGCTTGAACTTCGACGGTCCCTGTTGTTACGTTCGGATTGAAGTTGGCTTCGTCACGTTTGATGACGGTCCCTTGGATATCAAGGACGTATTCATTACGGATTTTTTCGGCTGTGGCCAGCGCGTCTGCCGAAATGTCCGGATTGAAAACGACTTGGACGACTCCGCTTCTGTCACGCAGGTCGATAAAGATGACCCCGCCCAAATCCCGGCGTTTTTGTACCCATCCTTTTAATGTTACTTTTTCACCAATAGCTGCTTCTGTCACTTCACCATTGAAGTATGTTCTGCCAAACATGGTATTTCCCCCTTAAGCCTGTAGCTTTTTGAATTGTTCAACGAATGTTGCAAGATCCATTTGGACTTGTTCACCGGTTTCCATGAACTTTACATTGATTTTATTATTTGCCAATTCATCATCCCCAAGTGTTGCCACATATCTTGCTTCGAGGCGATCGGCTGATTTGAATTGTGCTTTCACTTTACGGTCTTGATAGTCTTTTTCGACGGTAAAACCGGCATTCCGCAATTGATGGGCAAGTTTGACGGTATAATCCTTGGCTGTTTCACCTAGTGAGACAAGATAGCAGTCAATTCCCTTTTTGATCGGAAGCTCGATGTTTTCTGCTTGGAGGGCAGCAATCAGCCGTTCAATGCTAAGTGCAAAGCCGATTCCTGGTGTTTCCGGTCCGCCAAGTTCTTCAGCCAGCCCGTTATAACGGCCGCCGCCGCAAAGTGTTGTGATGGCGCCAAAGCCTTCTGCATCACTCATGATTTCAAATGCGGTATGATTATAGTAATCCAAGCCCCTCACTAGAGTCGGATCTTCGACGAAATCGATTTCCAAATCGGTTAAGTGCTGTTTCACCTTTTCGAAATAAGTACGGGATTCATCATTTAAATATTCAATGATGGAAGGAGCCGTGTTCATCAATTCGTGATCGTGATCCTTTTTGCAATCCAGGATACGCAAAGGATTTTTTTCGAGGCGGTTTTGACAATCGCCGCAAAACTCGCCGATGCGGGGTTCGAAATGTTTGATTAACGCATTGCGATGCGCTGTCCGGCTTTCCTTATCACCAAGGCTGTTGATGACTAGCTTCAGCTTTTTTAAACCAAGTTCCTTGTACAGGTTCATCGCAAGTGACAGAACCTCTGCATCGATTCCGGGATCCTTACTTCCTAAAGCTTCGATGCCGAATTGAACGAACTGGCGGAATCGGCCTGCTTGCGGACGTTCGTAACGGAACATCGGCCCGATATAATAAAGCTTGACCGGTTGATTGGCCCACCCGAACATCTTGTTCTCGATATATGACCGTACAACCGATGCAGTGCCTTCCGGACGAAGGGTTAAGTTCCTTTCACCGCGATCTTGAAATGAATACATCTCTTTTTGAACGATATCGGTTGTATCCCCAACACCGCGTAAAAATAATTCCGTGTGCTCAAAAATCGGTGTGCGGATTTCTTTATATTGGTAACGGTGACAAATATCACGCGCTGTGTTCTCGATATACTGCCAAATTTCCGTTTGGCCAGGCAATAAATCCTGGGTACCTCTAGGAATCTGAATAGACATATGTGTTTCCTCCTTTAAAGCAAAGCGCCCTTTCCTATAGGCACGCAATACTGATTTTTTCCAAACAAAAAACTCCCGCCCCTTGTAACGTATATGTTACAAGGGACGAGAGTTTGGATATCCCGTGGTGCCACCCTAGTTGAAGCACAAAAAAAGTGCCCCCGCTCAAAAACAGTTAACGCCTGTTTTACGTCCATCTCCTATTAAGTAAATCCGTTCGGAGTGAAGCCTACGGAGGGTTCTTTCATTAAGTCATCATGTGGAATGCTTTCAGCCTCGGCATTTCCTCTCTTTTCATGTGTTTCTTAATTACTCTTCTCCATCATTGGTTATTGCAGTAATAAGTCTGATATTTTATAATCATACGGACGTTAACATCAAATGTCAAGGCAGACTGAGGATTTTTGTTGCAGTTTACTGGTTCATACGTTTTTTCAAATTTTTGATCGTCCGGACATTGACCCCGAATTCGGATGCCAATTCAACAAGATTTGCGCTTTGTTCCTTTTGGATGAAATCGTGAAAATCGACACCCAGTACTTGATTGCCTCCGCTTAAGCTCGTTTGATCTTTTTCGCTGAATTTCATGTGGTTTCCCTCCTAGAGTTATATAAGCTCTATTCTTTCCTAAAAAAGATGTTTTTTGCACAGGGAAAGAGGGAAATTTTCATTGAACGAGAATACATACATATAGACATTAAAAGGGAGAGACAACTTATGAAGAAGAAATCGGGTTTATTCGGCCTGACACTTTTGCTGATATTCTCAGCGATTTTCCCCGTCCATCACGCTTTTGGAAAAGATGATGGGGAAAATATCGTGACGACCCAAGTGGTCAATGTCCGTGAAGGTGCAGGTCTCAGTTTCCCTATCGTAAAAAAACTGTCAAAAGGGGAATCGTATCCCATTCTGAATGAAGATGGCGACTGGATTGAAATCCGGATTGGCACCGGTAAAACGGGCTGGGTTGCCAATTGGTTAGTGGAGAGACAAACTGGGTCTGATACCACTCAGGTCAAAAAGAAATCCGGACAAGGGATGATATCAGGCAGCTCCGTCCGTGTCCGAACAGGTCCCGGCACGACATTTCAAACGGTTGGGTCCTTGAGTAAAGGAACTTTTGTTGACATCATTGAAAAGAATGAGAATTGGATAAAGGTCAAAACGGCGGATATCGAGGGCTGGGTCTCTTCTGACTACATTACGCTTCCCTCCGCATCAGAAAAAGCACCGAAGAAAGATTCAACTAAGGAAAAAGGAACGAATCAATCCGTAAAAAACGGAGTAACTTTGGTGGACCGGCTCAATGTCCGTTCGGAACCGTCTACAAGCAGTACCGCTCTCGGAAAGCTGAATAAAAATACGTCAGTGACCGTCTACAGGGTTGAAAATGAATGGGCTGAAATTGATTTCCAAGGAACCCGCGGTTGGGTAGCTGAACCTTACATACAAGTAAGCGAAGATCATGTTGATATGAAAAAGGAAACGGCAGGCGCTACTGCAAGGGTGACCGCCACGGGTTTAACTGTCAGGAATGAAGCCTCGCTCTCAAGCAAGGTAATCGGTTCGGTGAACAAGGATGAGACTTACGCCGTGCTCCAAACAAAGGGAAATATGACACAGATCCAGCTCTCTCGTTCAAAAAAGGGCTGGGTAGTGAGTTGGTACCTGGAAAAAGAGAGTGTTGAGCAAACGGCGAAGGAAAAAAAGGTTGATGTAAAAGGAAACAAGATTACCATCATTCATGATGGTACGATCCTTAGAAATGAGCCGGATGGCGACTCGGGGATTGTAGAGCAGGCCAATGCAGGTGAAACGTTCACGGCATCAGGTATGGAAGGCGACTGGTATTCCATTAAACTAAAGGGCGGAAAAACAGCTTATGTGGCCGGATGGATCGTGACGATCGAAGGGAATGCCGAGCAGATCCAACGACCTGGCGTTGAGAAATACCTAAAGGATAAAACGATTGTGATCGATCCCGGACATGGCGGCAGGGATAGCGGTACAATCGGGGTCGGTGGAACACTTGAGAAAAACCTGACGATTCGAACGGCAGAATTGCTGCGGGACAAACTTCAGGCGGCAGGAGCTAAAGTGATCCTGACCAGGAGCGGAAATACTTATGTTCCACTCCCTTCCAGGGTCAGCACTTCTCATATACATAATGCGGATGCTTTCATCAGCCTCCATTATGATAGCACCAAGGACCAGATCACCAGCGGGATAACCACATACTACTATCATGACTACCAGCGTGCGTTGGCGGCTACACTGGCCAATTCACTCGGTTCCACCATGCAGGTGCCCAATCGCGGATCTCGATACGGGAATTATCATGTTACCCGTGAAAATAAACGGGTAGCTACACTCATTGAACTAGGTTATTTAAGTAATCCAGTGGAAGAGTTGACATTAACGTCGAATGAGTATCAAGAAAAAATCACATCGGCCATCTATAATGGCCTGGCACGGTATTTTAAATAAGGACTAGAAAAGCCAGCTTCGCATCGAAGCTGGCTTTTCTACAAAAAAAACCTGCCGCAGCAGGTCATTTTTTGCTTTCAAGTATTAATGTTACGGGACCGTCATTAGTAAGCTGAACATCCATCATGGCACCAAATTGACCTGTTTCCGTATGGACGCCTCTTTTGCGGAGTTCTTCGTTAAATGCTTCATATAATTCATTCGCCTCTTCAGGACGGGCGGCGTCCATGAAGTTCGGTCGACGGCCTTTACGGCAATCGCCGTATAAGGTGAATTGTGAAACGGATAAAATCGAACCTCCCACATCCAATAGTGAGTGGTTCATCTTTTCATTTTCATCTTCAAATATTCTAAGATTGACAATCTTTTCGGCCAAATAGGCGACGTCATCGATCGTATCTCCATGGGTGACACCAACCAACAGGACGAGACCGCTGTCGATTTGTCCGATTATTTGGTCTGCGACAACTACTTTTGCCGCTTTGGAACGTTGTAAAACAACACGCATGGCAATAAAAACTCCTTAGTTCATGATCCTTCTAACGGAATAAACATCTGAAATTTGTTTAATACGGTCGACAACCTTTTGCAAATGGGCAATGTTATGAATATAAATCGACATGTGAATGGTCGCCACCTTATTCCTGTCGGATTTACCCGAGACCGCAGAAATGTTGGTCTTGGTTTCATTGACGGCCTGAAGGACTTCATTCAATAAGCCGCGACGGTCATAGCCGCTGATTTCAATTTCCACGATGTATTCCTTGCGTTCGTTAATCGTACTTTCCCATTCAACCGGTACAAGGCGATGATCGGCATCCCCGCTATCCAGGTTCGGGCAATCTTGCCTATGAACTGAAACTCCACGGCCTTTGGTTATATAACCAACGATTTCATCCCCTGGTACTGGGTTGCAACAGCGTGATAAGCGGATAAGCAGGTTATCAATCCCTGGTACCTGTACGCCCGAGTCACGTTTTTTAGATGTATTGGAGAAGGTTTTCAGATCGGCTACCGCTTCAGAAATATCCGCTTCCTGCTCGACCATTTTCTGCTTACGCCATTTTTCGGTAAGGCGGTTAGCTACCTGAAGGGCTGTTATTCCGTTATATCCGACTGCTGCATACATATCCTCTTCATTCAGGAAGTTGAATTTATCCGCAACACGCCTGATATTCTCGGCAGCAAGGATTTCCTTCAGGTCAAACTCCATATCCTTGATTTCCTTTTCAACAAGCTCTTTGCCTTTTTCGATATTTTCTTCCCGGCGCTGCTTCTTGAAAAATTGGCGGATCTTATTTTTCGCTTGAGATGTTTGCGTTAGTTTAAGCCAATCCTGACTTGGACCATATGAATGCTTCGATGTTAAGATTTCTATGATATCGCCAGTTTTCAGTTTATAATCCAGCGGTACCATTTTCCCGTTCACTTTGGCACCAATCGTTTTGTTTCCGATTTCCGAATGAATCCGGTAAGCGAAATCAATCGGGTTGGATCCTGATGGCAGTTCGATGACATCGCCTTTTGGAGTGAAAATGAATACCATATCAGAAAAAAGATCTATTTTAAGGGATTCCATGAATTCCTCGGCATTAGTCGCATCATCCTGGAATTCAAGAATTTCCCGGAACCATGTCAATTTTTCTTCCAGTGAAGGCTGTTCACCGACATCTTTTCCCTCTTTATAAGCCCAGTGCGCAGCAACCCCGAACTCGGCAATGCGATGCATATCAGAAGTACGGATCTGCACTTCCAGCGGATCGCCTTTCGGTCCGATCACCGTCGTATGGAGCGATTGATACATATTCGGCTTCGGCATCGCGATATAGTCTTTAAATCGGCCAGGCATCGGCTTCCAGCATGTATGGATGATCCCTAAAACGGCATAGCAATCTTTTATGCTATTGACGACGATCCGAACGGCAAGCAAATCATAAATTTCGCTGAACTGTTTATTCTGTAAAGCCATTTTGCGATAAATGCTGTATATATGTTTCGGCCTTCCGGATAGGTCAGCCTTAATGTTGACTTCCTCAACGTTTTTACGCACTTCATCTATGACTTCTTCCAGATAGTTTTCACGTTCTGCACGCTTTTTCTTCATCAGGTTGACGATTCGGTAATACTGCTGAGGATTCAAATACCTTAGTGCAGTATCTTCCAGTTCCCATTTAATCGTGCTGATACCAAGACGATGGGCAAGCGGTGCGAAGATTTCCAACGTCTCATTCGATATCCTTCTCTGCTTTTCCTGCGGCAGATGCTTCAATGTCCGCATATTATGCAGTCTGTCCGCAAGCTTGATCAAGATGACCCGTATATCCTGGGCCATCGCCACGAACATTTTCCGATGGTTTTCCGCCTGTTGCTCCTGCTGTGATTTGTATTTGATTTTCCCTAACTTGGTCACGCCATCCACAAGCATGGCGACTTCAGGACTGAAATTTTCTTCAATATCCTTCAAAGTGATCTCCGTGTCTTCAACAACATCATGTAAAAAACCTGCCGCAATGGTTGCAGGGTCCATTTCAAGATCAGCCAGAATGCCCGCCACTTGAATCGGATGAATAATATACGGCTCTCCCGATTTACGGAATTGTTCTCGGTGAGCATACTCTGCATACTTAAACGCTCTATGAATAAATTCAGCTTCTTCCGGCTGAAGATATAAGCTGGCCCGTTCTACAACCTGCTCGGCAGTCAATATTTGATCATTAGCCATTTAATCACCTTAACCCCACTTTAACTGCCACCGGATATGATCCGGATTGAGTATGATTGGTAGCACTCCCTTTATTCTGCAAAACGTGACAATTTTCGCGAAAAAAAATAAATCCGCTTAAACGGATAAAAGTGCAAATAAACTTATTAGCAGAAAAACTCTTTATTATTACTATTATCGAAAAAAAAGGCAAGGATGTAAAGAGTTAAACGTGTATTTTATTAAGAATCGTGCATTTTTTCACTGGAAATTCGACAAAATCCAGCTAAAATGGGGAAAACAGAAAGAGAGCACCCTGGTCAGAGTGCTCTCCTTTATTAAAAGCTCATTAATGTCAAGACATCATAGCCGTCTAATTTATCTTTTCCATCCAAGTCAGTCAATTCAATAAGGAAGGCAATCCCGGCTACAATTCCGCCAAGCTGTTCAACCAATTTGATCGTCGCTTCGATTGTTCCCCCGGTAGCAAGCAAGTCGTCCGTAATCAGGACACGCTGTCCAGGTTTAATGGCATCTTTATGGATTGTCAATACATCCTTGCCGTATTCTAAACCATATTCGACTTTTATCGTTTCACGTGGAAGTTTTCCTTCTTTTCTCACTGGTGCAAAGCCCACTTCCAATGAGTATGCGACTGGACATCCGATAATGAATCCGCGTGCTTCCGGCCCGACCACCAAGTCGATATTTTTATCGCGAGCATACTCGACGATTTGGTCTGTTGCGTATTTATAAGCTGCGCCGTTATCCATTAATGTTGTAATATCTTTGAAGACGATACCCGGTTTTGGCCAGTCTTGCACAATTGTTACATATTGCTTTAAATCCATTGCTTTATTTCCTCCTCAAGGTCTGTTGCCTCATGAACTAAATAATGATTGAACCAATCGAATAATTGCTGATAGGAAGAATAAACAAGCTCTTGTTCAAGCTCAAATTGCTCTTTCTTTCTTGTATACGATTCAGATTCACTGAGATCGCGTTTTTTCGCATTGGTTGTGAGCATAATTAACCCATTTTCTATTGTAACAAAATCAAGCTCAAAAAACACCTTAGAAATGAAATCCACTGTATCTCTTGACCAGCCGCGATATTTGGCCAGGTCATCACCATATCTTTTCACATCAAGCGGACCCTTCTTGGCAAGGAAGGCATAAAACCATTTAAAATGATCCCTTGTCGGCATCGTACTTAAGAAATGGTCCTGTTCATGGGAAAGGTGAGCGTAGATACGGGAAGGGTTCTTTTTGGCAATCACCCGTTTCAAATATTCCCTGGACGGCGGCATGTCCATGAGTACCAAATGCCCTTCGAAGCAGTCGAGCTGCTCAGCATCCAGTTCATTCTCGATATGAACGAGATCTGGATGGTTTTGCAAAAATGGATATCTGCTATAAATATCTTCCGAGAAAATGACGATTTTCCGGTTTTGTGCAGGAATGTCGGCAAGCCACTTCTCTGCCTGTCCCTTGCCGCGGTAATCGAATAACTGCCAATGGTCCACCGAGACATCCTGGACAAAGATCTGGGGCTTTTTCATATTATTCCACTCATTGATGGAGAGCTCTCCAATCACCGAAACTTCAGCATGCGGAGCTATTTCATCGACAAAATGACCGAGACCGAAGCCCACACCGTCAAGTTTGTGTTTTTCACCATCTTCCAGCTGAACCTTCAAGTGATTTTGGTTGGCACCAATTTTGCGGACACTTGAAAGTTGTACGGAATCTATCAAAATCTTCGGCTTGGGATTCGTAACACCAAATGGTGCAAGCAAGCTCATTTCCTGAATCGTTTGAACGGAAACTTCAGCTAAAGTCGTAGCACCGTCCAAGTTTGTAATCGGTGTGAAGTCCTCTTCGTTCAGTTCTTCCTTAGCAATCAAGTTCATGCGGTCCCTAAGCTCCTGAACATCTTCTATTTTCAACGTCATTCCAGCTGCCATGGGATGTCCACCGAAATGAGGCAGCATTTCACGACATTGGGAAAGACTTTGAAAAAGATCGAAACCAACGATGCTCCGAGCAGAACCTTTAGCTAATCCCTTATCCCGATCATAGCTCAATACAATCGTCGGCCGGTAAAAGCGTTCAACAAGTTTAGAGGCCACAATCCCCACAACTCCGGCATTCCAGCCTTCCCTGCCGATGATGAGCACGCCATTGGACTCCGGCGGGAAGTTTTCCTCGACTTCAGCAATCGCTTCCTCAGCCATTGCTGCAACCATTTCCTGCCGCTCTTTATTGATATCGTTGATTTCATTAGCAAGTTCCATTGCTTCTTCCAGACTTGCGGACATCAATAAATCAACAGCGGGATCGGCATCTCCAAGGCGCCCTACAGCATTGATCCTCGGTGCCATTGCAAATCCGATCGATTCTTCATTCAATGCTTCCTGCTGAACATTCGCCACTTTCATTAACGCAACAAGTCCCGGGCGGCGAGTCAATCGTAACTGCTCGATGCCTTTCGCAGCAATGACGCGGTTTTCCCCTTGTAAAGGCACTAAATCCGCTATCGTCCCGATTGCCGCTATTTCTAGCAAATCCTCAGGCAATTCCCCAAGCAAGGCGTGTGCAAGCTTAAATGCGACTCCTACTCCGGCAAGTTCTTTAAATGGATAGGAACTGTCCTCCAGTTTAGGATGGATGATCGCCAATGCCTCAGGCAATTGCGGTCCCGGTTCATGGTGGTCAGTCAAAATATAATCCATGCCTAGCTCGGCGGCAAGTTTCGCTTCAGCGACTGCGGAGATTCCGGTATCGACGGTTATTAATACCTTCACACCTTGCTCGGCTGCAAGGCGGAATGCCATCGGATTCGGACCATATCCTTCTGTAAACCGATTAGGGATATAAAAATCAACATCGGCCCCCAATCTTGTCAGCGCCGTCATCATCACTGTGGTCGATGTCACGCCATCCGCATCATAATCACCGAATATACGTATTTTTTCTCCATTTTGAATGGCTTCCTTTATTCTATATACTGCTTTATCCATATCCTTCAATAAAAATGGGTCATGAAAAGTTTGATTTTTTACAAATAAAAACGATCGGGCACTTTCAATCGTATCCAGGCCTCGATTCACAAGCAGGGCTGCAACCAAAGGTGTGATATGAAGCTCTTCAGCTAGTACAGCAACTTTGTTTTCATCGGCAGTTCGCAAGTTCCACCGGGTTTTTGGTTTTAACATTTATTCACCCCTCAACCTACTCATTATACAAAACGAATATACCAGTTTCAATTTTATTTTAAACTCATAATTGGCTGTAATTCCCTATTCAATAAGCTAGTTCAACAAAAAGAAGGCTGGCAACACGCCAGCCCCCTTTCACCTATTAAACTTGTCCTTCAAGACTTTGTTTCTTTTCTTTAGCGGTATTCAGCGGACCTTTCTTCTTCAATTCCCTGATTTTCAAATCAAGCCAGAATTGGGAAGCGATCAATAGCGATGAATACACGCCGCATATTAAACCGATAAACAGGGCAATGGAGAAGTTACGAATAGCTTCACTGCCGAAGATCATCAACGCGATGACCGTAATGAGAACGGTCAGAACCGTGTTAATGGATCTAGTCAGCGTTTGCCTGATACTGATGTTCACAATGTTCTCAAGTTCTTCGACGGTTTTGATTTTACGGCTGAAGCGCAGGTTTTCACGAATGCGGTCAAAGGTTACGATCGTATCATTGATCGAATAACCGACGATCGTCAGAACCGCAGCAATGAAGGTGATATCCACTTCGAGCCGGAGCAAGCTGAAAATCGTGATGATGAAGAATGCATCATGTACAAGCGCAACCACGGCAGGTACAGCCATTCGCCATTCAAATCGTATCGATACATACAATATGATTCCGATTGAGGCAATCGCTAACGCAAACATGGCATTTTTCGCAAGCTCTTTTCCTACTGTCGGTGATACGGTGCTGACATTCGGTTCTGCTCCGTAATCCTTCTTGAAATGGTCCTTCAATTCAGCAATCTCTTGCTTATCAAGGACACCGACTGTCCGAACGACAGCATTTTTATTGTCTTGTCCAGCGAGCCTGACATCCTTGATATCATCTTCGTCGATACCGACCTTTTCCATTTCGGTTTTGACTTGCTGAGTCGTCAAGACGTCTTTGGATGCAATCTCGATTCGGGTGCCGCTCGTGAAATCAATCCCAAGATTCAATCTGAAGACGAGCAGGAAGATGATTCCGATAATGGTGACACCGATTGAAATGCCGTAAAAAACTTTCCGATGTTTCACGAAATCAATTTTATCAAAGCGGGTTGGCAATGACATTAAATCCATTTTCTCGGATAAATCGTGAATATTTTTCTTCTTCACGCCAAACCATCCTGTACGTTTGTCCAGGAACCCGCTATTCACCCACAGGCTCATGAAGAGGCGTGTACCATAAACGGCTGTGATGAAGCTCATTAGGATCGAAATGATCAAAGTGGTGGCAAACCCTTTAACCGAGCTAGTTCCATAATAGAACAGGACGGCCGCAGCCAGCAGGGTCGTTAAGTTGGCATCCGTGATTGTAGCAAGTGAATTCTTGGTACCTTCTTTATATGCTGCCTTGACCGATCTGCCTAGTTTCAATTCATCCCTGATTCGCTCATAAGTAATGATATTGGCATCGACAGCCATCCCGACCCCGAGAACCAATGCCGCAATACCTGGCAGCGTGAGCACCGCATTCATCCAATCAAACACTAATAGCGTCAAGAAAATGTAGATGCTTAAAGTGACGACTGCAATGAATCCCGGGAAGCGGTAATACACAAGCATGAAGATGAAAACAAGTGCAATTCCGATGATTCCCGCAAAAATGGTATCATTCAGTGCACCTGCACCGAATTGGGCACCTACTGAAGTGGAGTATTTTTCTTTCAAATCAACAGGCAGGGCACCTGCATTCAGAAGGGCTGCAAGCTCTTTCGCTTCTTCTAACGTAAATTGACCGGTGATATACACCTTCTTCGTATTGAAAACTTCACTGACTGCTGGAGCTGAAATCATATTGTCTTGTGAAGCTGTATCCTTAATGGAATCTTTTCCTTCCTCGAAATCCAGCCAGATTGCAAGTACATTGGTCGGACTTTCCATCGAAGATATTTTTTGAGTGATGTCCTTAAATTTATCCACATCTTTCAATGTGACTTCGACAACCGGTTTATTATCTTGGAACGTTTGTTTCGCGCCGCCTTCTTTCAGGTCGGCACCGGTCATCATTTCCTTATCGTTGTAATCACGGAAGGATAATTTAGCTTGTGTGGAAAGGATTTCACGAGCGTTGTTTTGGTCTTTGACCCCAGCCAATTGAACGCGGATCCGGTCTTTCCCCTCTATTTGTATGTTAGGCTCGCTAACCCCCAACACATTGACACGCCGTTCAAGTGAGCTTACTGTAGCCCGTAAAACTTCCGGGGTGATCTTTTCCCCTGACAGCGGTTTTACTTCATATAACACTTCAAACCCGCCTTGAAGATCAAGACCCAGCTTGATATCCTTTAGGATTCCTTTTGAAGTCGTACCCATCGCTGCGAAAATCAAAAGTGCGATTAGAAAAAACGCAACGATCCTGCTTCTTTTTACCATTATGTAGTAGGCCCCTTTCTATAATACGCCTGTTCCTGAAGTTAATAAAACCGTCATTTTTTGTTTATATGATCACTGCATACCCTTTGCTTTTTGAGAAAAAAGACACAGCTTTCCATGCTTTTTCCAAAAAAAGCATAACCATATCTATTATGAGTCATATACAAACAGCTGTCAATTTAAGTATATCTTTGCGTTATTCTTTCAAAAGCTCCTTCAGTTCCTCTTCAGAAAGCGGCTCGAATAGGTTCGGTGATTTATAAGCTTCGACCATTTGGAAGGTCATGAACTGGTTGCTCGAAAATGTCACGATATCTGCGACAAGTTCATGAAGGTGAATGTTTTCCTGCGGGCGCTTCCATTTATTTTTGGTTAAGGTTCCCCATATGTCTTCCTCTGTTACGGCATTCAATCCGACCATTTGGAATTCCTCACGCTTACTCTTCAAAAATGGACGCACCTTTAGATAATACCTTTGATAGGGATGATTCTTTTTTGCCATCATTTTGCCTCCAGTAAAATGATTCTCAAATGAATGCGCATTTTCTTAGAAGGGTTTCTTATCATTTGTTAGAACGCAAACAAACACTTTTGTCATGCTTTGTCCAAGTACAAGCATATAGATAATTGTATAGCATAACCGCTTTTTTGAGAAGGCAGGGAGGGAGTTCAATGTCCAAATTTTTAAAAGGGACGCTGATTTTATTAATCGCAAGCCTGATTACAAGAGTTCTTGGTTTCATTAACCGTATTGTCATCGCCCGCTTCATCGGCGAAGAAGGCGTTGGTTTATATATGATGGCTTTACCGACACTCTTTCTCGTCGTGAACATAACCCAGTTAGGCCTGCCTATCGCCATTTCTAAGTACGTGGCTGAGGCCAATGCCAGAGGTGATGAACGGAAAATCAAGAAAATCCTTGTCGTCTCTTTGGCCTGCACCTTTACTCTATCGATGATTTTCACTCCTGCGATGCTGCTTTTCGCGCCGGTTCTATCAGAATACCTATTCACGGACGAACGGACGTTATGGCCGCTCATGGCTATTGCCCCAATCGTACCGATCATCGCCATTTCATCCGTACTGCGCGGTTATTTCCAAGGCAAGCAAAATATGAAGCCCTTCGCTTTCTCACAAGTTATCGAACAGGTGGCCCGAATCACTTTCATTGCCGTCCTGACCAAGGCCTTTTTGCCATATGGAATCGAATATGCGGCAGCCGGGGCAATGCTTGCATCGATTATCGGTGAGCTCGTCTCTCTCATTTACTTATTGACCAGCTTTAAAATAAAGAAACATTTTAAGTTCAGGAAGGGTTTCTTCAAGAATGTCAAATCCGGAAAAGGAACGTTCACCGAATTGATGGGGATCGCCCTTCCTACCACCGGAAGCAGGATGATTGGATCGATATCGTGGTTTTTCGAACCGATAGTGGTCGCCCAGAGTTTGGCACTTGCCGGGGTCACCGCGGCCGCAGCCACCAGTCAATACGGGGAGTTGACTGGATACGCTCTGCCTTTACTCATGCTTCCTTCCTTCGTTACATCATCATTGGCGACGGCACTTGTCCCGGCAGTGAGCGAAGCCCGTACGACCGGAAACTTTTTACTCGTTGAACACAGGCTTCAACAAGCCCTGAAAATCACCTTTATCACAGGCTGTTTAGCTATCGTCATTCTGTTCATCTTTGCCGAACCGATCTTACAAGTCATGTATGGATCTTCGCATGCTGCTGTTTTCATTAAATTCCTGGCACCTTTTTTCATCCTTTATTATTTTCAATATCCGCTGCAATCCATGCTGCAAGCACTGGACCTTGCAAAGGCCGCAATGTTCAACAGCCTGGCTGGGAACATTCTTAAAATCGGTGTGATCTGGCTGCTGGCTTCAAAGGAAAGTTTCGGGATCATGGGAGCCGCAATCGGGATAGCTGTCGGTACGATGCTCGTTACTTTCCTGCATTTTTCAACCGTGCTGAAGGTCGTCCCTTTCACGCTTCATTTCCGAAGCTATATGTCAGCTCTGGTCCTTGCTTTAATTTCAGGATGGGGCGGTTATTATCTTTATCAATTCCCGCTCTCCTCACAGCCTATCGGCATACGGCTTTTGCTTTCCGTAACCGTCGTTATCCTGCTGTTCACATTTTTCCTGCTCATGACCGGCAGCATAAAAAAGGCCGATCTGATCAGGATTCCTGTAGTGGGCGGCTTCTTGTCAAAATTAGCTTGGAAATAAAATGAACCGAAGCACTCAAAGGCTTCGGTTCATTTCTTCGTTTCATTTTTATCGATGTAAATCTGGCCATCTATGTACCCGCAAATCGAAATCTCTTTAACCTTCGTTTCTCCATGTTCTTTTAACTGATCCAGAAGCCAAAAATGGTTTTTCCCAATTTTATCAAGATTTTTTTCCTGTATCTCCCCATCGACAATCAGCGGGAATGGTACCTGACTTTCCGACCCTTCTTTGTCGCTTTTTTTAATCACCGAGAGCTTTCCTGAAGTTTCAAGGATGGCAAATTGCACTTCGTTTATATCAATAATTCCTTGTTCACGAAGTTGCGTCAATAAGTCATCAAAATTATATCGTTGTTTGCGCATCGCTTTTTCATCTATTTTCCCCTGATTAATGATGATCTGTGGCTTACCGTCCATGAAATTGCGTAATTTGACACTTTTCAATGAGGCAAATGCCAATGTGATTTGGAGGAACGCGAGAACAAACATCGGGATAGTCTGTCGGATAAACGGTTTTTCCAAATCTTCAAAGGATAGCACAGCAATGTCCCCTATCATGATGGATACCACTAAATCGAGAACGCTCAGTTCCCCAACTTCCCGCTTACCCATCATTCGAAAAAGGAACCAGATAACCAGATAGATTACCGTCGTTCGAAAAATAATCCCTAGATAGATATCCAATTCAACAACACTTCCTTCATCCATAGCATGGCTTGGGAAATGAAAAATTACTCCATAAATCTTTTCTAATTTTACGTGAAGCTTCTTAAACCTGGTCTAAAGGTTCGATATCGGGAATATGCTTGTACAAACACATAAACAGGCTATACGTATCAGCCTTTTAAAAAGGAGGAATACCCATCGAAACTAAAAAAATGAGTGTCGCCGTAATTTATGGCGTAGGCTCCATCTTTGCCATAGCGATGATTGCTAGTTTAATCGTTTCCATCCTTCTTCGCTTTACTTCATTGACGGAATCATCCCTGACATACGTGGTCATGATCGTGTCCTTTTTATCGCTGTTCATTGGTGGATTCATATCAGGAGGCAAAGGGAAAAAGCAAGGACTATTCCTGGGCGGAAGCACTGGGCTGCTTTATCTGTTGGTCGTGTTCCTTTTTCAATATTTAGGTCACGATGCCCTTTTCACCATCAAGCAATGGATATACTATGGCTGTTTCGTGATTACGGCCATGATGGGTGGCGTTCTTGGGGTCAACATGAGTTCCGACTCACGCTCCGATTAAAAAAAGACAGCAAAAAACCGGGCACACGGCCCGGTTTTCGTTTGTTTTATAGGGATGTTTCTTTATTCGGTGCGCTTTCCGTAATTTCACGGATTGCTGCACGGTCAAAAGTCAGTTTTGTACCGTCTGGTGATTTAATGACGATTTGCAGTTCATCGATTGCATCGATTGTTCCGTGCATGCCGCCGATAGTAGCAACTTTATCACCTTTTTTCAAACTGCTTTGCATGTTTTGCGTAGCCTTTTGGCGTTTTTGCTGCGGACGGATCAATAAGAAATAGAACAATACGAACATTAAAATCAACGGAAGTATTTGTGTTAAAGAACCCATTTAAGTATATTCACTCCTTTCGTTCATTAAAATATTTATGGAATTAGAAGTTTCTCGCATTTGGTTCATTGAAACCATACTGCTCAAAAAACTCTTCCCTAAAGTCTCCAAGACGATCTTCTCGAATAGCTTGTCTGACCTGTTCCATCAAGTTTAACAGAAAATGAAGATTATGGTAAGTCGTTAGGCGAATTCCAAAGGTTTCTTCACATTTAATCAAGTGGCGGATATATGCCCGGCTATAATTCTTGCAAACATGGCAATCGCAATTTTCATCGATTGGACCGAAATCGCGTGCATACTTCGCATTTTTCACAACCAGCCGCCCATTGCTCGTCATGAGTGTACCATTACGTGCGATTCGCGTCGGCAGTACACAGTCAAACATATCAACACCGCGGAGTGCACCATCGATCAATGAGTCCGGTGAACCGACCCCCATAAGATAGCGCGGTTTGTCAGATGGCAGCAGCGGAGTAGTAAACTCAAGGACGCGGTTCATGATGTCCTTCGGTTCCCCTACGGATAGTCCTCCAATAGCATAACCCGGGAAGTCAAGGGAGACAAGGTCTTTTGCACTTTGTTTGCGAAGATTTTCAAACTCCCCGCCTTGAACGATTCCGAACAACCCTTGGTCATTTGGACGCTCATGCGCATTCAAGCAGCGTTCCGCCCAGCGCGATGTCCGTTCAACCGACTTCTTCATATACTCTTCAGTCGCCGGAAATGGCGGACATTCATCAAATGCCATCATGATATCGGAGCCAAGCGCGTTTTGTATTTCCATCGCTTTTTCAGGGGATAAAAATAATTTATCGCCATTCAGATGGTTCCTGAAATGCACACCCTCTTCTTCAATTTTGCGGAACTCGCTTAAACTGAAGACTTGAAAGCCGCCTGAGTCGGTCAAAATCGCCCGATCCCAGTTCATGAACTTATGCAATCCGCCAGCTTCCTTGATGATTTCATGCCCCGGACGCAGCCATAGGTGGTACGTATTGCTCAGGATGATGCCAGCCCCCATTTGTTTCAAATCTTCCGGGGACATCGTTTTGACAGTAGCCATCGTTCCAACCGGCATAAATGCCGGCGTTTCAAAAGAACCATGCGGCGTATGGACCCGGCCAAGCCGTGCCCCTGTCTGTTTACATGTTTTGATTAACTCATATCGTATTGCAGTCAACGCAATAACTCCCTTCAAGAGCTTCTCACTCTAATATTACTTAATTAACATTGCATCTCCAAAACTAAAGAACCTGTATTTTTCTTCCACAGCCGTTTCATAGGCATGAAGGACATGCTCCCTGCCTGCAAGTGCAGAAATAAGCATGATTAAAGTCGATTTAGGCAAATGGAAGTTCGTTATCATACCATCGATCCCTTTGAACTCATAACCAGGATAAATGAAGATGCTCGTCCAGCCATTCTCTTCCTTGAAAACCCCGTCATTGCGGGACGCAATCGTTTCCAATGTCCTTGTGGACGTAGTGCCGACCGTAATGATTTTCCCGCCTTTTTCCTTCACGTCATTCAGTAATCTGGCAGTGCCTTCCGTCATTTGATAAAATTCCGAATGCATTTCATGGCTGTCAATATCGTCGACACTTACCGGACGGAATGTACCAAGCCCGACATGCAGCGTGATGAAGGCGATGTGGACGCCCATCCCTTTAAGTTTCTCAAGCAAATCCTCCGTAAAATGCAGGCCAGCGGTAGGTGCCGCTGCAGATCCCCGTTCCCGAGCATAAACGGTTTGATAGCGGTCCTGATCGTCGAGTTGTTCCTTGATGTATGGAGGTAACGGCATTTCGCCCAGCTTCTCCAGTATTTCATAAAATATGCCTTCATATTTAAATTCAAGGATTCGGCCGCCATGCTCGAGTACACCTGTACAGACGGCACTCAGCTTACCATCGCCGAAAACGATCGTCGAGCCTTCCTTAATCCGCTTGGCCGGCTTCACAAGCGTTTCCCAGACATCATCATGCTCTTGCTTAAGCAGCAATACCTCGATTTTTGCACCCGTCCCTTCTTTACTGCCGTATAGTCGGGCCGGAAGCACCTTTGTATCATTCAATACCAGGCAATCTCCCGGTTTGATATATTCCGTGATATGGCTGAATACATCATGCTGGAGCTTACCGGTTTCTTTGTCCAGCACCATCAATCTACTTGCTTCCCTATCCTCCAAAGGAACTTGGGCAATCAGTTCCTCCGGTAAATGAAAATCAAACATATCCAATTTCATCTGTTCCACTTCCTTACATGTCTATCAAGCTGTAATCATTATTTAAAACGGCCGATCAAATAAAAAATCGCGGACAACACAACACTGACGATGATTGATGTAACGATAGGAAAGTAAAAAGTCGTATTCCCCTTTTTCAGAAAAATATCTCCCGGCAGCCTGCCGAGATGAATGTATTTCATCGCAAAACCAATCACGAATATAACCACTCCCAGAATCATGACCATCTTTGGTATATTCATCATTCAGGCATCTCCATTCCGAAATGCTCATAAACAAGCTGTGTTGCCATCCGGCCTCTAGGGGTACGCTGAAGAAAACCGACTTGCAACAGATATGGTTCATACACATCTTCGATCGTATGTGCCTCTTCGCCAATCGTTGCCGCAATCGTTTCCAGGCCCACGGGCCCGCCACGGAATTTTTCAATGATCCCTTTAAGTAATTTATGGTCAATATGATCGAGTCCTAAACGGTCGACCTGCATTAATTCAAGCGCATAATCGGCAAGCTCGGCCGTTATCGTCCCATCACCGCGTACCTGGGCGAAATCCCTGACCCTCCGTAAAAGCCGATTGGCAATTCTCGGGGTGCCCCTTGACCTTCTTGCAAGCTCTGCCGCTGCTTGACCATCCATTTCCGTATCCATAATTCTTGCTGTACGGATGATGATATCAGTCAAATGGTTTTCCGTATAATATTCAAGACGGCTCAAAACACCAAAACGGTCCCTGAGCGGTGCAGACAGTGAGCCTGCCCGTGTCGTGGCCCCTACGAGGGTGAACGGCGGCAAGTCGATCCTGATCGAACGGGCTTCCGGTCCCTTACCGACTACTATATCCAGACAAAAGTCCTCCATAGCCGGATAAAGCACTTCCTCGACGACACGGGGAAGACGGTGAATCTCATCAATGAACAATACATCACCTGGTTCAAGTGCACTCAAAATGGCCGCCAGATCTCCCGGCCGCTCAATGGCGGGACCGGAAGTCGTGCGGATATTTACACCCATTTCATTGGCGATGATGACGGCAAGCGTCGTCTTGCCAAGACCAGGCGGTCCATATAAAAGTACATGATCGAGCGTTTCTTCACGCATCCTTGCCGCCTCGATGTATACACTCAAATTCGCTTTCACTTTATCCTGTCCGATATATTGCTTTAAGTTTTGCGGCCGCAGGCTTTGTTCAAAGGACAGTTCGTTCAAATCGGCTTCCTGATTGAATATTCTCTCCTCCATTGCGCCACTCCTTATCTTAACATCATTTGCAATGCTTTCTTAATATATTGCTCGGTCGTCATATCTTCAGCCTGCAATTTCTTGGCAACCTTTTGAACTTCCTTTTCAGAATAACCAAGAGCCTTCAATGCAAGAATGGCTTCATCCAATTCCTCCGTATAACCATTTGGACTGATCGCAGCCGTGACGCCTTCGTTAAACAAGCTTGGAAACGCATCCGGAATAATGTTCTCCAGTTTCCCTTTTAAGTCGAGAATCATTTGCCGTGCCGTTTTCTTTCCGACTCCCGGGAATTTCACCAAAAATGATTCATCTTCATTTTCGATCGCCTGTACCACCTGGTCAACCTGGCCTGATGCCAATATGGCTAGAGCACCCTTCGGCCCGATTCCGGTTACATTCAATAATTTTGTGAATAACGCCTTTTCTTGACGAGTCTGAAATCCGTATAATGCCGCCAGATCCTCACGAACATAATGATACAAAAAAACTTGGATTTCTTTCTGGTATTGAGCGGAAAAAATAAAAGGATTCGGCGTCATGACTTGATATCCGATCCCCCCATTTTCCACAACTATGTATTCAGGTCCAATATAATCGACCTTGCCTTTTATATAATCATACAAATTAATTCTCTCCCTGATTTTGCTGTACCTCTCATTTTATCATAAAAAGGGGGTGTTGTTCATTAAAAGTTATTTCATAATCGGCAAAGTAATGCTTAAAACAAAGTTGATTGAAACAGTCGTGCAAGACCAGCGTCCAAGGGAGACCAGACAGGCGCTAAAGCACCAAGGGTGGACCGTCCGCGGAAAGCGAGTGCCCGCATTGGAAATCAACGGTAATGGTAAACACCAAAAAAAATGTAGACAACTCCATCATTATCGAGTTAGTCTACAGTCTGAAGGGTGGGACATCATCCCACCCTAGTTTACCGAATATGGCTCATATTCTTTAATGAGCTGTTTATATTGGTCTTTATTCATGATTGGAATTCCTTTTTGCAGTTCCTCCTGCTTGTATGCTTCAAGTTTACCAACGTCTATTTGGTAGAATGTATGAATGATCTTGGCGTGCTCAGGCCTGCCGATAAAAATGGATAATGTACCATCTTCCCTCATCCCAAGGTAACCATTCGCTTTTAACAGCGGAGATATGTCATTCTCAATTTTCTTCATGACAATCTGCTCTTCATTTTGATCGACTACTTGCCATCCTTCATATTTTGCCCAAAAGTCCTCCATCGACCAAATTGTTTCTGTCAATTTCTCTTCACTTAACTCGCCATCCAAATACATACGCTGAAGAATGACCTTCCTTTCAATTGGATCATTTTCCTTTTGAACGGTTTCTTCCGCAAAAACGGTTAAGCAAAATGGCAATATGAAAAGTGCCATGAAAAATTGGATTCTAAGTTGATTAAACAATATACTCACCTCTTAAGGCGTTTACTTTTTATGTAGTTTGACCCAAATAAGGATTATTAACCAGAAAAAAATCAAAAAGAGCTGACTCCAAGTCGGGTCAGCCCACAAACTATTTCAAGTGATTTTCGTGGATGTTAAGGTTATCGAACATGTCATTGGCATCCAAAATGATCATTTCCCTCGTATCGCCATCCCGAAGATTGTTATCAAGTGTCATCGTCCTGAAATAGACACCTTCATCGGTGGTTACATATAGGGTACGGCCATTGGTAAGCGGTCCGATCTCCTTTTTGATTCTTTGTTTGACATCTTTTGCTTGGCTGTAGTCCTCAAGCAGCAAGGCTACCAGCATTTCATCTTGCATGATGATTGTCCTGGCATCGCTAACCTGCTCCACTTTATTGGCGACACCATTTACTCTGTCGGCTAAAGAGCCTTCATAAGAATTATAATAAGATGATTTTGCCTTTAGCGGCTTACTTTCATGTCCATGGTAGTTACGGTCACTCTTACTGTACGCATCATCTTTATTGTATAAACCTTGCACCATATTCTCATAATTGATGTTTCGTACCAATGCATCTTTTTCATGGTACCCTGTATCATTCGTGATATTTTCATTTTCCGCTGTATCATTATTAGCACATCCAACCAAACTGACGGCGGCCAATACCGTACAAAGCGGCTGTGCCCATTTTATTTTCTGCACCAATAACCCTCCCATTGCAATAGAATGAGCTATATTCCGCTCATAATTAGCATGGGTGTCGAAAGGGAAATGTACTCTGTAAGATACGGCCAAAAACCCGTTTTAATTCCTATTAAGGGAAGAAATCCTTTTCGCCAATTTTTCATTCATCTCCATCCGCTCCGAAAAACCTTCCACGGTCATTTTCCAGACCGAATGAAGCTGGGAAGAACTTTTATTAAGACGATTCCATTCACGGAAGATATCGGTAGGGTAAGTTAAAGCATATAAAAAGGCCAGGTCTGACTGATACCTTTGCAATTGCGGCACTTCCCACAGCTCGTTGGCCGCATCTTCCAGATGTTGCGAAATTCGATTTGCATACTGTAAATAATCAATGCACCTTGGGGCATTTGCCATTAAGTCAAAATCGATTAAAGTCAAAGTGCCGTCCGCTCTCCGCAAGAAATTATGGTGGGCGCAATCACCATGAATGATGACTTTCTTTTCCTTATCCCATAAAGACTGATATTTATCAAACCCCTCTAGCGACCATTCCCCCCATCTAATCCATTCCTTGATAATATCTTCGGAAACATATTGGCGAACATAAGAAAAGTTCTTTTTAAATAGTGATAAGCGTTCTTTCCACTTTTTTGATTGATTGAACACAGGCGCGTTAATGGAGAGATTTTCCGACACATCATGGAAGCTTTCCAGTAACTGAATGCCTTCTAAGCGGTCCTTATCATTGGAAAACCTGAATTTTTTCTTGTTCGGCGGAAAATAGTCCATACTGCCATACCATTTCCCTTTAAATTGAAAGGGCATTAAATTCTGATGAATATAATACGTTTGATGAAATCCCTTTTGTTTTAATAAAGAAGTCAGTTCCCTTTGCCGATCCCATTTTTCAAAACTGTCAAATCCTTTAAGGATCATTGAATGACCTTTTTCAAAAGTTATTAAATAGACACTGCTTTGAATATGGTGGACATTCTTTGGCCTACGATTTAAATAAGAGAGGAGACGAGTGTTAAAAACACTGTCTCCTTGATGATTAGTAGTCATCGCTTTCATCTACATATGTCGGTATCCCAAATGTTTCAGGTGCACGAACGCCCCCGAATTGGCCTGGCTGGCCTCCCATTTGTCCAGGTAACATAGCTTCAGGCTGCCCCCCAAGCTGTCCGCGCATCATGTCCGGCTGACCACCAAATTGTCCAGGCATCATTCCTGGTTGACCTCCGTTTTGACCACCCATCATCATGCCGGGCTGGCCTCCGTTTTGACCGCCCATCATCCCAGGTTGGCCTCCGTTTTGGCCGCCCATCATCCACGGCTGGCCTCCGTTTTGACCGCCCATCATCCACGGCTGGCCTCCATTTTGGCCGCCCATCATCCACGGCTGGCCTCCGTTTTGGCCGCCCATCATCCCTGGCTGGCCTCCGTTTTGTCCCCCCATCATCATGCCGGGCTGGCCTCCGTTTTGACCGCCCATCATCTCTGGCTGATCTCCGTTTTGGCCACCCATCATGCCTGGAGGACCTCCTATTTGCATCTCCTTTATGCCGGGCTGGCCTCCGTTTTGGCCGCCCATCATCATGCCTGGTGGCTGACCTCCGTTTTG
>NZ_JVPL01000169.1:0-119 GCF_001054655.1 Bacillus sp. 220_BSPC | reverse complement strand
CCGCCCATCATCATGCCTGGTGGCTGACCTCCGTTTTGACCGCCCATCATCATGCCTGGTGGCTGACTCCCGTTTTGACCGCCCATCATCATGCCTGGTGGCTGACCTCCGTTTTGACC
>NZ_JVPL01000168.1:0-1879 GCF_001054655.1 Bacillus sp. 220_BSPC | reverse complement strand
AAAATAGACAAACTCGATTTTCATCGAGTTTGTCTACAGTCTGAGAAGAGCACATAATCTGTGCTCTTCTTTTTTTCATTATAGGGATAGTTGACCAAAAAGATTCTAATTCTATATGTTCCTAGCCCGATCTTATTTGCTTGGCATCGAAGAGATATATTTTTTGACCACATCATACACATATTCTTGATTGGCTGCTGCTGTATTAGGGTTATATTTACCGCCATTCACTTTGTTATTGGATAGCACTCGTATACCTAGGAAGGGCACATCGTAAGCTTTGGCGATTTGTGCTGCCGAAGCTCCTTCCATTTCTTCCACGGATGTACCATATTTCGTATGGAACCATTTAATCCGATCCACTTCATTATTCCAAACATCCGCAGAACCGATAGTACCATCGACAACCTTACCTTTTGTGTAGGTATCTTTAACTGCATGAGCAGCTGCGAGTAAATCCTTATCTCCTTCGTAGAAGCGTGGTTTTTCAGCGTTAGGATCTTCTCCTGCACTTCCTTCAGAAGCCATTAGGTCCATTGGTTTCCATATGGTTGGATCGATTCCCTCGTTTACAGCTTTATCGGCCGTTTTTAATGAACCTAGGTTTACCGTTCTTTCTCCTAAAACAATATCAAAAACGTTTAAGCTTGGATCATGTCCACCTGATGTCCCTTGATTGATGATGGCAATAGGGTTATATCTTTCCATTGCCACTGCTGTAGCGGCAGCCGTATTTTCCATCCCTTTACCTGTTTTTGCAACGATTACAGGATAATTGTCTAAAGTTCCAATGTAAAATACAAAATCCCCTGATTTTTCTTCTTTAACATTTTCTAGCTTTTTAGCGAAATTTTCAGCTTCGATTGGCATTGGACCTTGAACCATAATAGGCCTTTGTGTCTTTTTCTCGACCGTTTCATTTTTGGAAGCAGAACTGCAAGCTGCAATCACCGACACGAAAAGTAAAGTAATGATTCCTAATAGAGTGTACTTTTTTAACATGTTTTTTCTCTCCTTAAAAACAAATTATCCGATTGTTTGAAACACTCGCAGTTGTGGTCAAAGAAAAAGGTCCAGAACGGCAGAATGAATGCTGCCTTCTAGACCTACGATAGTCAAAGTATAGATGATCAAGCAAAAATGAAGCGATTGCTAAATCATTAGCTGCTCAAAAAGCGGGCGGCCGAATACTTTAACTCGTAGTCTAGTTCTTTAACTGGGAACCAGGTAGAAACGCTCAGACCATATTTCCGAGCATATACGAGTAATTACGATTATTACTTTGCTAATATAACAAACAAATGCTAGATAATCAATGAAAAAGTGAACATTAAAATGTAAAAATAATATAATGTTCGTGTTTTGAGTGGTGTGGTTCGTTGGAAAAGCTATTTCTTACAAGGTAAATGGGTTTTAGTGGGATTTGGACACAATCATAATGTGGGTGATTTTCGAATCGTATAATTTAAAGGCCAAGTCAGAGATAGAAGATTCGGAAGTGTCTCAACCCGAACATAACTTTAAAACAAGACTATGGTTTAGATGTAAATCTGATCGTTGATTTCCACTCCAGTTACTCGCTTTCCGCGGGCGGTCGTGGAGCCTCCTCGGCTTGCGCCTGCGGGGTCTCCCCTAGACGCGCTTTTCCCGCAGGAGTCTCGTACCTTCCGTTCCAATCAACTTTGTTTTAAAAGATAGAAATCTTTTTTGTCTACAGTTTTGTCAGTGTATCCACTCCAGGCACTCGCTTTCCGCGGGCGGTCCTGAAGCCTCCTCGGCTCTCGCCTGCGGGGTCTCCATTGGCCACGCTTTTCCCGCAGGAGTCTCGCACCTTCCGTTCCAATCAACTTTGTGTTTTAAAAGAAAAAACTGCTGGCTC
>NZ_JVPL01000167.1:0-26423 GCF_001054655.1 Bacillus sp. 220_BSPC | reverse complement strand
TCATCAGCAGCTCATGCCCCTGCCATGAGGACTGCATGAAAGATCTTTTCTCATTTTTGCCCATAATCTCTTCCGCCAAGCTTGTAGAAAATAAATCTTGTTCAACATCCTTGATGGAACCACCGACAATAGCGGATTTGATTGTATGGAATAAGGTATTCCCTGTTCCGGTCGATTTCATGATGGTGCCATTTTTATCTGTCACAATAAGCTGGTCGTAAATAGACAAGAGTGCAGAGGTGAAGTGATCCATTTATGTCTACCTGCCTTTCATTTAACTTACTAGTTTCATATTACAGAAATTTCACAATTGTTCAATAGTTTCAGAAATGAATATTCTTCCTATTGAAAACCCTGTTAGCATAGTGCTTTCTGATTGGCATGGTTATTGCAATAAGTAAAGAGAAGGGACTAGAAAGCATGATTGCAAAGGAGGGAGAAGCGATTTTGAATAAAGAGAATCAGTTCCAACAGAATATCAATTCTGAAGATCCCTTTATTAAAAATCTATATTCAGATTTGAATGAGCGGATCAATGCGTATGAGCAGGAAGATGCCGTGAAAATCGAAAAAATGAAATGGAGTGATGCGTCAGGTTCTATTTTTTTCATGATTTTAATCATCGCCTACCTAATCTATACACTTGTCTGAAATGTTGTTTAGATCACCAAGAACAATGACAGCCTTATTCCAAGCCATACAATCATTATTTTAATAGTTGGGAGAGAAGCGTGTGAGCAAAGAGAATTCCTCCATTTCAAAGGATGTGGCCTTTGGGTTCTTACCGGCAAGTAAAAACGACCGGATTTTTAACCTACGGGATTTAATTTTAGTTCAAGTTGTTATTGGCCTCTCATCTTTTGGGCTGTTAACTGGTGGATATACAGGTACAATGCTTGACGCGAAGCAGTCACTTGCAGCGATTTTATTCGGTAACGCCTTCCCTATGCTGTTGATTGTTCCTATTACCCTTTATTTTGCACGTTATGGCATAGACACTTTTGTAGGGTTTCGAAGTTCACTAGGGTATTTAGGATCCAATATCTTTTTCTTTGTTTTTCTTATTTTAACTCTCGGCTACATTTCCATTGCGCTCTTTATGTCCGGCCAGGCGTTGGCAGAGGCTGCTAATTGGATAGGGATGCCAGCCATTTTTTCAAGCCAAGCAATGGGGGCGCCGTTTTTCTCGATTTTACTCTTTATCTGTGCATTTCTTGTAACCGTGAGGGGACCGGTAGCCATTCAAAAATATACCGCAGTGGCCGTTCCGGTTTTTATGGTTCTCATGTTTGGCCTTCTCGCAATTGTCTTGTTTGGACAGGGATTCACGAAAGTTGCTCATATACTTCCTTCTGAACCCTTTGAAACGACTTCTCGTTCATTCGCGACAGCCCTGGAATTAAATATCGGTCTCGGCTTTTCATGGCTTCCGTATCTTGGCCAATACAGCCGTTTATCCAAAACAGAAGGAGGCGCATTTAAAGCGGGATTCTACAGCTATGGAATCATCGTCTGTATCGCTGCTTTAGTTGGGGCACTTGCTGCATTAGTCGCTGGTTCACTTAATCCTTCTGACTGGATGTTTTCCATCGCAGGAAGTTGGGGCGGCTTCATTGGCTTGATTTTACTTTCGGTAGGGAATGTCGGTGCAGCCATTTTCCTTATGTACTCACAAGCTGTCAGCTTTAAGACGGTATTTCCGAAAAAGTCATGGATGATTGCGATGGGAACGACCGTACCGGCTATATTCTTACTTCTAAGCTCAACGTTCTACGATGCATTTGGTTCATTCATTGCTGTCATTTCCTTCATTATGGCTGTACTTGGCGGCATTGTCGTGGCAGATTACTTTTTTGTAAAGCGCCAACGCATTTCAATAAGGGATTTGTATGACACACAAGGCTCTTATACCTATTGGAAAGGCATTAACCCGTCTGCCGTTCTCACGGTGGTCATTGGAACGATCGTTTACTGGGCACTCTATAATCCATTGACTTTTGAAGCAAGTGATTTTTTCCTTTATACGGCTGCCGGAATTCCAACATACTTTGTCGCTTTAGTCACTTATTATGTTTCATCTAAATACATTTTCCGTTTCGAAGTTGACATGGAGCGTCCATCTGTTGAATTAAAGGAAGCTAAATGAAAAAATGCACTTTAAAGAATCTAGGGAACGAGAGGAGATTGTTCAATGTTTACACAAAGTTTAGATTTCAAAACAACTGATTTAGATACATTCCCATTTCCATTCACTTCAGGTAACTATCGCTATTCAAACGATTTGAAAAGACTCTCAAACATTAACTGTATTGAAGTTACACCAGAATACAAACTCCAAGTGGAAACGAAGCGTCGTCTCCTTCAAGAACAGCCGCATATTAGGTTTCAATCTTTTCCACACACAATGGAAATGCAATGGGAAGTATTGGAAATGCTGATCGACATGGCAGCTGATCGCTATCCGGAGCATTTCGAGGTCAGTAAAGATGGGGACAAATGGACTTTCAAGAACCACATTTTCGGGGAAATCGATTCATTCGTGTATGGCGATGCAAGCACGCTTCCATATGAGCCGCTTGATTATATTGGCCGCCATTTCCATAATGATTTTGTTTTAATGGTTCATCGCGATAGTAATTTCTATTTGGAAGTGGGGCAAGTTTCATACGCCGCACTCTTCTCAGCTAACTGGAATAAAGGCATGTCCTTTGATGAAATCCATGCACCTGTTCCATTCGTATCGCGGAAGGGCGATGAACTGGCAGAGCGCGTTCGCAAGTTTTTGTTATCCATCGAGCCAGGTAAGCCATGGACACGCATCAACTGGAACCTGATGGCTGACCGATGGGATGTCAACTATGAAACGATGGATGTCTGGGGACCGCAACGTTCTGAAATAACACCGGAAAATGCAGGTAAACTTGTTCGTTTGCGTGTTGAAGAACAAAAATTTTATCGCATGCCACGAAGCAACGCCATTCTATTCGTATTGAATACTCAATTCCTGCCACTAGAGGATTTGACATTGCGCCAGGAGTGGTTTGATCTGACATATAGCGTACTGCAGGATATTCCCGGACCAATGGCTGAATACAAAGGAATTGCCCCATTCCTTCCACAATCGGTCGAATATTTGAGGAGTATCGATGAAAAGAAAAAAGCGAAGATAAACAATAAGTAGGAGGATAGGGCCTTGTACAATAGTCCAGTATTGTTTGATAAATCCATTACGATCGTAAATAAATTTACCCCTCGGAATGAACGAAGAAAGTTTGTTGTCATTTCTGATCAAGCCGGATATGATCAGGCGAAAAGTTTCACTTCTGAAATCGAAGGTACAGTGCCTGTTGAATGTCTATCCATTAACGGAATGGAAGATAAAGAGGAGATTAAGAGACTCATCCTGTCACAAAAGATGGGCACCCAATTTTATATTGCGGCTGCATGGAACAATGCCGTGATGATCTTCTCGCTCGGAGTGGAGGCTGGCCTATCTGAAGCTGAGATCCAGACGTTGATTATCGGGCCTAAACGACGTTACGTATATTGCATGAAATGTTTCGAAGTGTCGGAAGTCGAAGAAGAAGCAGAAATTGCAGAATGTGACCATTGCAAAGCCAGTCTTGAAATAGGTCCTTTTTATTCAATCGTACGGGAAGGTTATATTGGTTACCCATACATCCCGATCGGAAAAGAAGAAGTAGGGAGCTGATCATCATGCGGGTAGTAGGAAATATTCAAATGAAAGTAAACAAGATCATTCAAGAAACTCCATTCGTGAAACAGTTCGAGTTGATTCCAGTTGATGGAAAGCCGTTGCCTGCATTTACAGGCGGTTCGCATTTGACCACTTACATGCCGGGCGGAGATAAGATTTTCGAGAGAGAGTACTCCCTTATCAGCAACCCAAGGGACCGCAATAAATATACAATATCCATTCGGCGTGATGAGGCATCACGCGGAGGTTCGGCTTTCTGGCATGATCAAGTAAAGGTAGATTCCAGGTTGGAAGTCAGTTTTCCTAAAAATAACTTCCCTCTCAGCTTTCGAGCTAAGCATCATGCTTTTTATGCAGCTGGAATCGGCATAACCCCATTTCTGGCAATGATGGAAGACATGGCCGCCGAAGGGCAAACCTTCGAACTCCATTATGCAGCACGCACTCCGGAGTTATGTGCTTTTTATGATCTGCTGAAAGCCAAATACCCTGATCAATGCACCTTTTATTTTTCGCAGGCAGAAGACAAACGCAGAATGAAGCCCGAGACGATGATGGATCATCGCATTGGCACGCACGTCTATTTTTGCGGACCAATCGAGATGGTGCAAGAGTATCGAAAAGCTGCCAGTTCCTATGGTTATCCGGAACATGCGATCCACTTCGAATTATTTGCGACAAAAAATGATGGGGCGAGAGATCCTTTCATCGTCGACCTTACGGACAGCGATCGGTCCATCCGCGTTCATGAGGGTGAAACACTGCTTGATGCGCTTTTAAGGGAAGGAATCGATGCACCTTATTCTTGTAAAGTAGGCGGGTGCGGAAGTTGTGAGGTGGATGTTGCAGAAGGTGAAGTGGATCACCGGGATTATTTCCTTAGCGAAGAAAACCGTCAAACACGAAAGTCAATCCTGACATGCTGCTCACGTGCGAAGGAAGACAGACTGGTCTTAAAACTGTAACGATTGAATTCCGTTCAGATCAATAAAAAAATAATGAAAACCGGAGGAATGAAACATGACAATATTAGAAACGGCAGTATTAGAGCTTAAAAATTACATCGACGGTAAGTGGCAGGCCTCATCTTCAAATGAAGTAATCCCGGTAATCAATCCTGCAACACAGGAAATCATTGCAAAAGCTCCGCGTGCCACCAAAGAAGATACAGAAAGGGCAATCTCAGTAGCGAAGGCAGCCTTTGAAAGTGGAATCTGGTCAGGCCTAACAGCACAGGAGCGTGCTTCCTACCTATATAAAATTGCTGATAAAATTGATGAACGTGCCGAAGAGTTAACGATTCTTGAAACAATGGACAACGGGAAACTTAAAGCAGAGGCAGGTTTCGATATTGCTGATGCCGCCGCGTGTTTCCGTTACTACGCTGGTTTGGTCCTTCATCCAGAAGGGGAAACGTATCAAGTTCCCGCTCCCGTGCAAGCGATGGTTGTTCGTGAGCCAGTAGGTGTAGCCGGTTTGATTGTACCTTGGAATTTCCCGCTTCTAATGAGTGTCTGGAAAATCGCACCGGCGCTTGCGGCAGGGAACACCATTGTATATAAACCGGCTGAAGTGACACCTGTAACAGCAATGAAATTATTCGAAATCCTGGAGGAAGCAGGCATCCCGAAAGGTGTGGCTAATATGGTGATGGGCCGCGGCACCGTTGTCGGTCAAACCATTGCGGAAAGCAACGATGTTGACATTGTTTCATTTACAGGAAGTACGGATGTTGGCCGCTCTATCATGAAGGCGGCAGCGGGCAACTTAAAGAAAATTTCCCTTGAGCTTGGCGGTAAATCACCTAACATCGTTTTTGCAGATGCAGATTTAGAGACGGCCGTCGATTACGGATTATTTGGCATCTTCTTCGGTGCCGGCCAAGTTTGTTCATCAGGCAGCCGAATTCTAGTTGAAGAAAGCATTTATGATGAATATGTAAAACGCTATGTTGAACGCGCAAATAAAATTAAAGTTGGACCTGGACTTGCAGAAGACAGCAACATGGGGGCCATTGTCAGCGAAGCGCAAATGAATAGCATTTTGAACTATATTGAAATCGGCAAACAGGAAGGTGCGACACTTGCGGCAGGCGGTTACCGTCTTGTTGATGACGGTCTTGACAAAGGGTACTTCATTGCACCGACTGTCTTCACCGATGTAACACCTGACATGCGCATCGTACAAGAAGAGATCTTCGGTCCAGTCGTTGTCATTCAAAAGTTCAAAGATGAAGAAGAAGCTATTAAACTGGCAAATGATACAGACTACGGCCTTGCAGGCGGCGTCTTCACAAACGATGGTGCAAAAGGATTGCGTGTGATCAAGAAGGTACGGGCAGGCATCACATGGGTAAATGATTATCATCCAACATATGTCGAGGCGCCATGGGGCGGTTACAAACAGAGCGGGATTGGACGAAGTTTAGGAAAATACGGCTTGGATGAATACCAGGAAATTAAACAAATCAACATTAATCTCGATGTAAAACCCGTCGGCTGGTTTCCAAATTAAGCATCTCATTAGAAAGGAAGCAAATTACTATCTTTAATCAAATCAAAAAACCTAATCCAAATAAGTATTAAGTGTCAGTTTGGCGACAAAATGGGGTTAGGAGTCCGATTAGAGAGAATGTTTTTTTACTGTAATCCTAATTGGATTGAAGAGATTTGCGACACTCCTTCCAAATTACTGGCTAGCCATGACCCTATAGGCGCTTGCTTTGATGAGGCTTGGCAGACAAGTCGGCGGAAAGGGAGCGAATTTCCTGAAAGGGTTATGTGTAATGATTTCCACTCCAGGCACTCACTTTCCGCGGGCGGTCCGCCCTCGGCTGTTCGCCTGCGGGGTCTCCCTTGGCCACGCTTTTCCCGCAGGAGTCTCGTACCTTACGTTCCAATCAACCGGAACTACTTTTTAAGAAATATTGTAGGGAAACTGGCTCTTCTCCTCCAATTCGTTTACAGTCTGGCGGTTTCATCAATTTTTTGGAAAAAGGAATTTCGAATTGCACTCGCCCCGAACCAAGATTTTTAAAATTAAACTTGAGTATCTTTCATGTTTTTTACTAGTTTATACGGATGAAACCCTCACTAGATTGAAGAGATTTGCGACACTCCTGCCGAAATACTGTCTGCCAAGACCCCACAGGCGCTTGCGCTGAGGAGGCTTGGCAGGCAGTCGGCGGAAAGGGAGCGGATCTCTGAAATCAGCTGCAACTTTTTTCAATGCAAACTGAGTTTTCATCGAGTTTATCTACAGTCTGAAACCTAATCCAAATACGGATTAGGTTTTTTCAAACTTTGGAGAAACTTATTAAAAACTTAACAAATTGTTTTTAAGCTTAAAGTATCTGAAATTAAACAATCTTAAGGTATGAGCCATTTCGCAGGCATTTTCATTATGCAACAAAAGGACAAGTTTTCCTGTGATGAGTGAAAATGGATTTGAGTATAAAAAACTCCATTGATATGATAAAAGTAACATACCAATGCTATTTATCGGTTTAATCAGAAATAGGGCAATGAGATTGAATCGTTTTTACCGGTGCAGCATTTATTCTTGGTGTCGTTGATTGTCTACATAGTATCATTAAAAAGGAAAAAACATTACATAATGCTTTAATAAGGTCATTGCCATCTTTAATTGAATAGACTAGGAAGCCGACAGGACTTTAGTCTTCAATCAAGGAGGAAGCGTTCTATCAAATAGTAAAGACCAGTCAGGGAGTGGATATTGATGACTAAGTTTTATTCGGATATGACAGTGGAGGAAGCAATATCATGTTTCCCGATAGGAAGCACTGAAGTGGAAGTTTTGGATGATTCAGAGGATTTCATCGGATTTTTGACTATAGAGGCTTTATCTGCTGCAGTGCAGCAGAGTGATTTGACGAAGCCCATTTCTCATTTCATTACGGTTAATGCACCGCTGCAAAATTTACGGAATTATTCAATACCATATGATCAATTTCAAGCATTCTTTGAGAGTGATTTATGCAGGGTTGTTTTTAATGCTCTATATGATGGAGTGTATATCACGGATGGTGATGGAACGACATTATTTATCAATCAAGCTTATCAACGTATTACTGGAATAAGAGAAGAGGAAATCATCGGAAAACCGATGAGTTATTTAATTGAGCAAGGTATGATATCCGTTTCGGCTTCATTGGATTCCATTCGAACGAAGAATCAAGTTACTTTGACACAAAGAATTCGAAATGGAAGGAAGATTATCGTATCGGCCACACCTATTCTATCGCCACAGAATGAAGTCATATTTGTCATAAATAGTGTCAGGGATATTACTGAATTAATCCGGATGAAGTATACGATTGACAGCCAAAAGTTATCTTTCCAACCTATTTCCCAATTATTGCCTGGCTCGGAACAGGTGAATTTACAGGAAATAATCATTGGTCCTTCTACAACTCCTTTATTCAAACTTGCTGATAAAGTAGCAAAAACGGATGCGAAGATCTTGTTGCAGGGGGAAACGGGAGTAGGGAAGAGTTTAATCGCCAAGTACATACATGCCAAAAGCTCCAGGAAGGAAAAGATTTTCCTTGAATTAAATTGCGGAGCCATTCCAGCGAACTTGGTGGAATCTGAACTTTTTGGATATGAACCAGGGGCATTTACTGGATCCCTTAAGAATGGAAAAATGGGGATTTTTGAGAAAGTGAATGGTGGCACGTTATTTTTGGACGAAATTGGGGATTTACCTTTAGAGTTACAGGTGAAACTTTTGAAAGTGGTAGAAGAAAACAAGTTTATGAGAGTGGGTTCTACCGAAATGAAAGAAGTGGATGTCAGGTTAATTACAGCCACCCATCGCGATCTTGCCTCCCTGGTGCAAGAAGGATCCTTCCGCGAAGATCTTTATTACCGGCTTAATATCGTTTCCTTTGAAGTCCCTCCTTTACGCCAAAGAAAGGAAGAAACGATCCCGCTTTTAGAAATGTATTTGAAAAAATTCAATGAAAAATATAATGAGAAGAAAAAGATGACACCGGAATGCTATGAATGGCTGACGAACTATTCGTGGCCTGGCAATATACGTGAGCTTGCGAGTCTTGCAGAGCGGCTGGTCGTCACGACATATGATGATACGATTGATTTGTCTAATTTACCATCTTTCATCCAGCCGGTCTTATCAAAAAAAACGACAACACATTCTTTGAAGGAAGCCGTTTCCGAGCTGGAGCGTTCCCTGATATTGAATGCGATGAAGAAGTATGGGACTACAAGGGCCGCTGCCATCTCTTTGGATATCAGTCAAAGCGCTTTGGTGCAAAAAATGAAAAAATTTCACATGCGATTAGAAAACGAATCGAATTAGTTTATTTGATTTGTTTTCCACTCATCATTGATCCTGTTACCCATGAAAAAAAGGTTATCTCCCTTATGAATTAAGCGTTTTCAAACTTTGGCATGATTCCTGCAATAGTAAATACATGAAAGGGGAGATAACCATGAATATTTCTATTTTTTCTATGGCTAACAAATTGGTGACAGGAGCAGATTCTTTACAGCAGCTGACTGATGAGGTTACGCGATTAGGGATGAAGAATCCGTTGATCGTTACAGATAAAGTTTTAGTGGGTGCCGGGGTTGTACAAAGGGTTGAGGATTTACTTTCATCAGCATACGGTATTTTCTCGGATGTGAATCCGGAACCGGAAATTGAAATCGTTGAGCATTGTGTACGGACAATCAAGGACGGAAAACATGATGGACTGATTGCGGTAGGCGGTGGAAGTGCGATGGATATTGCGAAAGCCTCTTCCGTCATGGCTACGAATTCTGGCTGCATCGAGACCTATTTCGGTACGAACTTGATTGAAGTCCCAGGTCTACCTTTAATAGCCATACCGACGACGGCAGGAACCGGGTCAGAAGTGACGAATATTTCAATTTTATCGGACAAGAAAGAACAGGTTAAGAAGGGAATTGTAAGTCCGTATCTTTTACCGGATGTAGCGATTGTATCGCCCGTCATGACGCTGACTTGCCCGCCAAGTGTGACTGCTGCGAGTGGAGTGGATGCACTTGTTCATGCGGTCGAGGCTTATATTTCCAAATTTGCTTCGCCCGTTACGGATGCTTTGGCAATTGGGGCCATGAAGTTAATCGCAAAAAATTTACCTAAGGCTTATGCTGCGCCAGATAATCTGGAAGCACGGGAAGCGATGATCACTGGAAGCCTAATGGCAGGGTTAGCTTTTGGCAATGCGGGTGTTGGAGCTGTTCATGCCTTGGCTTATCCGCTTGGAGGCCGCTTCCATTTATCACATGGAGTCAGCAATTCATTATTACTGCCATTTGTCATGAAGTGGAATAAAATTGCATGTTTGGAAAGGTTTCGCGACATTGCTGAAGCACTTGGAGAGAAAGCCAATCATTTAAATGATGATGAGGCAGCGGATAAAGCTATAGAAGCGATGACCAGAATATGTCGCTATGTTGATATACCACAGTCACTAAGTGAATTTGATATTCCTGAATCGGCTTTAAGTGAAATGGCTTCCGAGGCCATCAAACAAGTCCGTTTACTTCGCAATAATCCCCGTGCTTTAAACGTTCGGGATATCGAAAAAATATATCGTTCAGCCTATGGCTTTTAAGTGGAGGAAACAATATGAAATGGAAAAAACGCCGCTACGGAGAAGAGACATCGTATATACCTGCGGGACCTTTTAAGATTAGACTGCCATTTGTCCATTATCGTTTTGAGTGGCCTGACTACGTTCAAGGATTATTGATGTGTGCAGTTGACCTTGGAGCGATTACGCTGCTTGCAGACCATCTCGGTATGCCTTTTGATGTGGCTCTAGCCGTCGTTATCTTGAATGGATTATTATACTTGGCACATCATTTACTCGGGGACCCGGTTATACCAGGTTGGATTACACCTGCGGTTCCATTGCTTGTATTGTTCGTCGGGCAATTTCCGGAGGGGCCTGATCGGGTCTATGCACTCGTTGCGTTTCAATTAACATTAGGTATTTTATCGATATTGCTAGGATTTACCGGACTTGCCAGTAAGGTCGTGCGACTAGTGCCGAATGCAATCAAATCAGGCATTATTTTAGGGGCGGGTATTGGTGCTGTCGTTTCCATTTTTGAAGTGGGTGGAAAGTTTGATTTATTTCCTTATACAATTAGCATTTGTATCGGCTTTGCTTTTTATCTGCTGTTTTCGAAAAGTTTTGGAAAATTGAAAATGCGTAATAAAGTTTGGGTATTCATAGGGAATTTAGGGATATTGCCGGCAATTTTGCTCGCGGTCTTTGTAGCACCAATTTTTGGAGAAGCAAAATGGCCTGATATCCAATGGGGATTCAGCAGTCCGGATTTTGCTACGCTTTGGTCAGACTATACTGTTTTCGGTTTAGGTTTTCCTGCCTTGACCTTCTTTTTAAGTGCGATTCCAGCTGTATTTGCTACTTATTTAGTCGTATTCGGTGATGTGCTCAAAACAAAAGCGCTGCTTTCTGAATCCGATGAGGTCAGGGAAGATGAAAAAGTGGACTATAATCCAAACAGAGCCCATTTAATTTTTGGCGGCCGAAATGTGATCATGAGTTTTATCGGACCTGATATAACAATGTGCGGTCCGTTGTGGGCAGCCATGCAGGTCGTGGTTGTGGAACGGTTCAAGAATGGCAAGAAAGCCATGAATTCTTTCTTCGGCGGTGCCGGCTCGTTCCGTTGGGGTACGAATACAGGGTTGTTCTTATTGCCGGTAGTCAGCCTGGTGGAACCCATTCTCGGTGTCGCCTTGGCCTTGACGCTTTTGGTTCAAGGATATGTTAGCGTACGCGTAGGCGTGATGCAGGCGAAGAGCCAACGCGACCTCGGAATTGCAGGTATCGTTGCTGCCATCCTTGTCATAAAAGGTGCTGGCATGGCGTTTGCTGCAGGAATTCTATTATGTGCCCTATTATATGGCAAGGACTTTTTCAAAGGAGAGAATGATAAGACTTTTACAGATCATGGAGAAGAAGAGGAGAGTAAAGCATCATGAAAAAAGTAGTGGAAAAATGGCCAATTTATATAAACGGCGAATCTATTCATACAGAAAGTCATTTTGTAGTGGAAAACCCAGCAACATTGGAGCCTGTGGGCTATGTTCCGGACGCTAACGAAAAAGAGGCAAAGGCTGCTGTGGATGCAGCTCAAGCTGCTTTTCTGACTTGGTCGAAAACGAGTGCATACCATAGGGCGGAATTACTTGAGAAGTGGTATACAATCATTGAGAACAGGCTGGATGAAATCGCAACGATCATGACCCTGGAACAAGGAAAGCCATTGGCAGAGGCAAAAGGTGAAATGAAGTATGCCTCAAGTTTCGTGAAATGGTACGCTGAAGAGGCAAAGCGCAACTATGGGGAAATCATACCAGCCTCCGTTGCATCAAAGCGTATTTTAGTGCAAAAGCAGGCAGTCGGTGTCATTGCTGCCATTACCCCGTGGAATTTTCCTGCTGCCATGATCACGAGAAAAGTGGCGCCTGCTCTTGCTGCGGGATGTACCGTGGTCATCAAACCCGCGGAACAAACGCCTTTGACCGCTTTGCTATTGGTTGAAAGTGCTCATGAAGCGGGCATTCCGGCTGGTGTGATAAATATTGTAACTACACAAAAACCGGGAGATGTATCAGACGTGTGGATGAATGATTCACGTGTTAAGAAGATCACATTTACCGGCTCCACTCCAGTAGGGAAACATCTAATGAAAAAGGCGGCAGAAACAGTGAAAAAAGTCTCGCTTGAACTCGGTGGATTGGCTCCGTTCATCATTGCTGAGGATGCGAATATCGAAGAAGCAGTAAATGGTTTGATTCAATCGAAATTCAGGAATGCTGGACAAACATGTATTTGTGCGAACAGGATATTCGTCCATGAGACAATTGAACAGCCGTTTTTACAAGCTTTCGAAGAAGCCGTTTTAACTTTGAAGGTTGGAGATGGAATGGAAGGAGCCGATCTTGGTCCATTGATAGATGGAGCTGCAGTTAAAAAGGTTCGGCTTCAATTGGAGGATGCTGCAAGTAAGGGCGCCACAATCCATAACACTTCAAAAGTCGATGAAAAACAAGGCCATTTCATAGCACCAGCCATACTTTCCAATGTAACCGATGATATGCTGTGCATGCAGGAAGAAACGTTTGGGCCAATTGCGCCAGTCAGTACATTCAAAACCGATCAAGAAGCGATAGATCGAGCCAATAACACGAATTTTGGCTTGGCAGCCTATGTGTATACCGAGTCACTTAATAAGGCGGTTGCCTACTCGGATGCTCTTGAATATGGGATTGTCGGTATTAATGACAGTGCCCCATCCACTGCCCAAGCGCCATTTGGAGGCATGAAGGAAAGCGGTATAGGCAGGGAAGGGGGACACTACGGCATGGATGAATATTTAGAAGTGAAGTATGTCTCCATGCAGCTTGGCCAGTAACAAAACAGAAGGGTCCGCCATGATTCTTAAGGCAAAAAAAGAGTGGAAGGCACATCAATTATCGATGTGCCTTCCACTCTTTTTCAATGGTTAAAATGCATTTTTACGTCCCTTCAGATAGGAAGGAGGAAAGGTCATGTTTCCAAGGATGACATCGGAGTCAGCACCGGTAGCCTTGGGAACGTTACTTGTATGACCATGGAAAGTCTCATTTGCAAGTAATGCAAAAGCCACCGCTTCTTTCGCTTCAGAAGAGTATCCCAACTCTTCTTGAGTCAAAACTCGAATAGAATTTCCAAGCAGTGATTGAATCATGTTTAATAACGTTTTGTTATAGCTGCCACCGCCGCCAATGATCACTTCTTCAATACTGGTTTTTGGAAAGATGAAATTTCGATAGTTTTCCACAATGGACTTTGCTGTAAACATCGTTACTGTTGCCAAAATATCTTGGTTCGGAACCGATTCAAACCTCTTTAATAGTTTTACTACATATTGCTTTCCAAACAATTCCCTACCCGTTGATTTAGGCGGAGGGCTCATAATATAAGGATGACTGATACAATAAGATAAAAGTCCGTCATTAATTTGCCCTTGTTTAGCTATGTTTCCACCTTCGTCATAGCTTATATTGAACAATTGGCGGCATACTTCATCAATGATCATATTCCCAGGACCTGTATCAAAAGCGTACATGTCATCCAGAGATGCTTGCTTGGGTAAGACCGTTACATTTCCAAAGCCACCTATGTTTTGAAGTAATCGTCCCTTTGCTTCACTTCTATAAAGAATGTATTCGGTAAAAGGAACAAGTGGAGCTCCTTGTCCACCAGCAGCCATATCCATCGTCCGGAAATTAGAGATGACAAGTGTGTTTGTATCGTGAGCAATTACTGCAGCTTCCCCAATTTGCAAAGTGGAGGGTATATAATTTTGTTCTTGTAAAGGCTGGTGGTAAATGGTTTGGCCATGGGATCCAATAAGATCCAGTTTATTAATGGGAAATCCAGCTTTATGACAAACTTCCTTTACGGCTTTGGCAAATAATTTCCCTAATTTAAAATTCAAATTGCATATTAACTGCACATTGGATGTATCTGCAGATAAAGACTGCATAATTTCTTTTTCAATTTCTTTTGGAAACGGGCATGTCATGAACTCAATCATTTCCATTTCAGTCTCGAGTCCACTATTATTCACCCGAATAAGTGCGGCATCAATTCCATCCAGTGATGTTCCGGACATTAATCCAACTATGTACATCGTCATTCCACCTACTTCAATTCTTTTATCATCCTGATATAGCATAATATGCAACAGTTTATGCTATTAAGATAAAACCTTTTCCAATATATTGTTTATGGATGCTTTACTTCCATTGTTCACTGAGAAGCGCCTCTTAAACTATAATTCTATTTCTTGAAGGTCATTTTACTTTTATATCAATCTGTTTAGTTTGTTTGCTTTCATTGTGGGTGCGGTCCAATGCTGTCACAACATATGTGTAAGTCTTTCCTTTTTCTACACTGCCGTCATTAAACAATTGACTTGTATTTTCTTTATGCACTGTGGCAAGTAAGTTCGTTGAATCTTCAATGTTTCCTTTTTTCTTCCCATCAAAACGATAAATGGCATAATAGGTTGCATCTGATTGCTTATGATCTTGAATTTCGAATTGTATCCCATCTCCTGATTGTGTGGCCTTGCTCACCTTTGGGGCCTTTGGTGCATGATCATCAATCCAAGGCATGGCTGGAACCAATGCGGGATGCTTATAAATATCCTCGCTTAAGCGATCCGCTATCCCAAGGGGGTTTTTCCGTAAATCCTTGGCACTGAAATGCATGCTTCCATCAAATTCCTTATATGTTCGATTCAGTTTTAACTGGTTTGGCATTTCTTCAGGGTTGAACCAGTTTTGCACACCATTTGACTCTGTATTAATTTTATAGTCTCCCTGTCCAATATAGAGTTGAACATTTTTACCTGCGACTTCTTTTGTCCACCAATCCAGAAGTTTGGCATAGTCAGCTACTGGCAATCCTATATTCCAATATAATTGAGGGGCAATATAATCAATGTATCCATTATTGATCCATGTTCGGGTATCTGCATATAAATCATCATAATTCGTTTGTCCCGCGGCAGTGTCAGATCCTGTGGGATCAACTGCTTTGTTGCGCCAAACACCAAATGGACTTATACCAAACTTCACATATGATTTTTCTGCCTTGATTTCTTCATTTATATTTTTAACAAGATTATTTACATTATCCCTGCGCCAATCTTCAACATTTGTAAATCTATCTGCTCCATATTTTTGATAGGAAATATCATCTGGGAAAGGTACTCCTGCAATCTTGTAAGGATAGAAATAATCGTCCATATGGACTGCATCGATATCATAATTCTTAACAACTTCCAATATTCCATCGATCACAAACCGTTGTACGCCAGGGATGCCTGGGTCAAAGTACAATTGCTGTCCATATGGTATGACCCAATCCGGATGCTTTCTAGCAGGATGAGATTCTGGAAGATTATCAATATCCGCTATTTCAGCTGTTTTACCTAAAGGCATCGTAATGCGGTACGGATTAAACCACGCATGGAACTCCATATTACGCTCATGTGCCGCTTCTACCATGAATGCAAGAGGGTCATACCCAGGATCTTTTCCTTGGACCCCTGTTAAATATTTTGACCAAAGACCGTATTCAGAAGGATAAAAAGCATCCGCAGTGGGTTTGATTTGCATAACGACAGCATTCATCCCCATCGCTTTTTGTTCATCCAAATATTTTATGAATTCTTCTTTCTGTGCTGATATGGATAAACCAGGTTTGGACGGCCAGTCAATATTTAACACACTTGCAATCCAAGTTGCCCGCAGTTCCTGTTTTACATAAGTAGTTGCTTGCGGGATTGTCCCTGATTCTGCATTTGCATTCAAATCAGCTGGAAGGAGAAGTGATCCTCCCACCAAAGCGGCTAGTGCCAATGAACCGAATTTTTTCTTTGTAATTCTTTCATGCATCAATAGTACAACCTCATTTCATTACTAATATTTATATTTAATTATTTGTAAGCGTTAACAAATAATGAATATATGTATTTATCACCTATGAAAACTGAGATAAAATCCAACAATAAAAAGAATCGTAGGTTTGGTTCACGAAATGGCCACTCGGCTCACTTTTAATTTTTAGCAGAAAGATAACAATCATTAGTTACCTTACTTTTATTTTAAAATTAATTTTTAAAAATGTATACACAATATTGAAATTAATTTTTAATAGTGATATAGTCTCTTTAGCTAATAAAGTTTCACCACTTTCACCACTGAAATAAAAAAGGATGATATGTATGCTAGAGCATTTAACGACAGAGAGTCGCAATGAAAAGACCATGAGTTTAGATGAAATGGGAACTCTTGAATTTTTAGAAGTGATGAACGAAGAAGACATTAAAGTTGCCCATTGTGTAAAAAACGAACTTCCGCAAATTTCTAAAGCTGTGGAGATGATCGTTGAAGCCATGAATAAAAACGGCAGATTAATTTACATGGGTGCGGGAACAAGCGGGCGCATCGGTTTATTGGATGCAGTAGAATGTCCCCCAACATTCAATACCGATCCGAGTGAAGTAGTGGGTCTCATAGCTGGTGGGGAAAAGGCTTTCATTAAGGCGGTTGAAGGTGCTGAAGACAGTTTTGAATTAGGTCCAGAAGATTTGAAAAAAATCGAATTGACAAACAGGGACGTCGTAGTGGGCATTGCAGCTAGTGGACGCACTCCATATGTTATTGCTGGATTGGAATATGCCAATCAAGTTGGTGCAGGAACTGTGTCGATAAGCTGTAACAAAGGTTCCGAAATAGGTAAGATTGCAAAAGTTGCGATTGAAGTTGTAAATGGGCCTGAAGTCCTGACGGGTTCTACACGTTTAAAAGCTGGAACATCGCAAAAGTTAGTATGCAATATGCTTTCCACCGCCTCAATGGTTGGAGTTGGAAAAGTTTATGGGAATTTAATGGTAGATTTACAGTTAACTAATGAAAAGCTGGTTGAACGTGCAAAACGTATTATCATGGATGCTACTGACTGTAGCTATGAAATTGCAGATGAATTTTTAGAAAAGGCACATGCCCAGCCTAAAATTGCAATTGTCATGATATTAACGAATGTATCATATGAAGAAGCCTCAAATCGTTTAGTGAAAGCACAAGGATTCATAAGAAAAACGATTTAACGCTTTTTATAAAAAAATAAAAAATTGGAGGAACAAACAATGAAGGTATTATTCGTATGTTCAGGTGGAATGTCCAGTGCAATCGTTGTAAGCGCTTTAAAAAAGGAAGGGGAAAAACAGGGTATAAACATAGAAGTATTGGCGGTCGGCACTCAAGAATTCGATGCAGAAGTACGAAATGGCTGGGATGTTGCAATGGTAGCTCCGCAAGTCAAACATCGTTTCGATGGCTTTAAGGCTTCTGCAGATGAAGCGGGCGTCCCATGTGAAGCCATTCCAGCCCAAGCCTACAGCCCTCTTGGCGGACCTAAACTATTAAAACTGGTAACGGAACTAGCAAAATAATAACTAATTACAATTTCTTATCACTAAACGTAAAAGGGGAAAACACGAATGGACAAGTTTGTAGCTTTTTTAGAAAATAATCTTTCAACACCTATGGCTAAACTGTCTGAGCAAAAGCATTTACGCGCAATTCGGGATGGTGTGGTTTCCGCGTTACCATTCATCATCTTTGGCAGTTTATTCTTGATCATTGCATTTCCGCCCGTTGCAGCAGATACTGCATTAGGTGAATGGTCTGCAAAACATATAGCTGAAATTTTAATTCCATATCGATTAACGATGTTTATCATGACGCTATATATTACTTTTGGTATAGGCTACAGCTTATCTCAAAGCTATAAACTTGATCCGTTATCTGGAGGTTTACTATCATTGGCAGCCTTCCTGTTCACAATTGGTGTAGAGATGATGGATGATGTGGGGTTTGTTTTGCCAATGACAAATCTCGGAGGCCATGGCCTTTTTGTAGGAATGCTTGTATCCATTTTTGCTGTCGAAATTCTACGTTTTTGTAAAACAAAAAATATCACGATTAAAATGCCGGATTCTGTTCCAACTTCAGTAGCCCGTTCATTTGAAGCATTAATACCAGTTTCAATTGTCCTGCTTGTCATGACTTTAATTACAGTCGTTTTTGCTGTTGATTTACATTCACTTGTTGATAAAGCGGTTGCACCACTCATCAGTGCTGGCGATACATTGCCAGGTGTATTAATTCCAGTATTTTTGATTACATTCTTCTGGTCATTTGGTATTCATGGCGTATCAGTGGTAGGTGCCGTAGCCCGTCCGGTATGGGAAGTATACTTGGGGAATAACTCGGCAGCAGTTGCAGCTGGAAAGGCAATTCCCCACATAGCTCCTGAAACATTCTTCCAATGGTTTATTTGGATTGGTGGATCTGGTGCAACATTGGGATTAGTAATAGCCATGCTCTTAACCGCGAAGTCCAGCTATAGTAAAGCAATGGGGAAAGCAACAATTGTGCCGAGCCTTTTTAACATCAATGAACCTGTTATCTTTGGGATGCCGATTGTACTGAACCCGGTACTGATTATTCCATTCATCATTACACCGCTGATTGGAGCAACACTTGCATATATAGCAACGTCCATCGGCCTTGTGAACCCGACATATGTAATGGTTCCCTGGACATTGCCCGCTCCAATAGGTGCCTACCTTTCAACGGGCGGTGATTGGAGAGCCATTGTTCTCGTGATGGTGAATTTAACCATTTCGGTCCTTATATATCTGCCATTCTTTAAGATGTACGATAAAAAGCTTTTAGCACAGGAAAACATGGTAGAAACAACGGATAATAAAAATATCGCTTTATAAGGAATGCCTAAAAGGGAGTTTGGGACTAATGCTCCAAACTCCTTTTATAAATTGAGAGGGGGAAAGGACATGAATTCAACATCCAGGATTCACTTTTTTAGTTACAAAAGTGCCTTTCTATTTTTTGGCTTCATTCTTGTCTTTATTAGCGGTAAGTGCACTGGTTTGTTATGCAATAATCTATAAATGAATGAAGGATCCAGATTAGCTTACGATGAGGTGTTGGGGAAATGGAAATGAAAAAAGGGCTGAAGATTGCCACAATCGGTGGAGGCTCCAGTTATACGCCAGAATTAATAGAAGGATTTATAAAACGATATGATGAGTTGCCTATTAGGGAACTGTGGTTAGTGGATATTGAGGCAGGAAAAGAAAAACTGGAGATTGTAGGAACCTTGGCAAAACGGATGGTTGAAAAAGCAGGACTTCCAATGGAAGTACATCTAACGTTAGACCGCCGTCAAGCCTTGCAAGATGCTGATTTTGTCACAACTCAAATGAGAGTGGGTTTACTTGATGCACGAATCAAGGACGAGAGGATCCCGTTGGAATTAGGATTAATTGGTCAAGAAACAAATGGAGCAGGAGGATTGTCCAAGGCATTACGAACGATACCCATACTTCTGGAAATTGCAGAAGAAATGGAGGAGCTCTGCCCTGATGCATGGTTAATTAACTTCACAAATCCAGCGGGGATGGTAACGGAAGCCCTGCTCCGCTACAGTAAGCATAAAAAAGTCATTGGAGTATGCAATGTTCCATTTAATATGCATATGTCTATTTCTAGCATGCTTGGTGTCGATATGAAGAGAGTGCATATAGATTTCGCCGGGTTAAACCACATGGTATTCGGGATGCATTTCGTTGATAATCAAGAGGTAACAGATAAAGTGCTTGAAATGCTTGGCAATCCTGAAATTCAGCTGACGATGAAGAATATAGCCCCATTGGCATGGAACAGAAGGTTTTTGAAATCTTTAGGAGTGGTGCCTTGCCCGTACCATCGGTATTATTACAAAACAAAAACGATTTTAGAAGAAGAGTTGGAAGCATTCAAATCAGGGAAAACCCGAGCTGAAATTGTGAAAAAATTAGAAGAAGGTTTATTTGACCTATACAAGGATGAAACCCTTGACATCAAGCCTCCACAACTAGAGCAGCGCGGTGGAGCTTACTATAGTGATGCAGCATGTAACGTCATTTCTTCTATTTATAATGATAAAAAAGACATTCAAGTGCTAAATGTACAAAACAAAGGATCGCTTACTGATATTGATTATGATTCAGCAGTCGAAGTAAGCTGTATCGTCACCAAGAATGGACCAATTCCTATGGCTATGGGTAAATTACCCGTACAAGTGCATGGCTTGATTCAACAAATCAAATCATTTGAGAGAATTGGTGCTGAGGCAGCCGTTACAGGTTCTTATGATAAAGCGTTATTGGCTTTAACCATCAACCCACTCATCCCAAGTGATGACCTGGCGGAAATGGTTTTACAAAAACTTTTAAAAGCGCATGAAGAATACTTACCGCGATTCTTCAGTGAAAGTGCTGTTCCGAACATCAAGTGAATGGTGTTTTAAGCAGTGAATCTGGATTACGGTAATCCAATGAACCTTCATAATCTAACATAAAATGGGAGTGTAATGATATGTCAACTGAACTGAACAATAACGAAATGGAAATTTTTGAAATAATATCACATAGTGGAAATGCAAGAGGATTAGCATTCGAAGCACTGAAAGAAGCGGAAGAATTTAATTTTGAAAAGGCAGAGGAACTAATTAAACAAGGCCAGGAAGAATTGAACATGGCCCATAAGACACAAACCAAGCTCATTCAAGCAGAATTGAATGGAGTTCCAAGTGAGAAAACTTTATTGATGATTCATGCTCAAGATCACTTGATGACTGCAATGAGCGAACAAAAACTAATAGAACACATGATTCGCATAGTAAAAAAGCTAGCCCCACAACAGTAAAGAGGTGATTAAAAATGGGTAAACTCGGTATATCTATCTATCCAGAGCATTCAACCGTTGAAAAAGACATGGAATACATTGCACTTGCACACAAATATGGCTTCAAAAAGATCTTTACTTGCTTGCTTTCTGTCGAAGGAGACAAAGAGAAGATTTTAAAAGAATTTAAAGAAACGATTCATTATGCCAATCAATTGAATATGGAAGTGATGGTCGATATTGCTCCCCGAGTATTCGGTTCACTGGGCATTTCTTATGATGACTTATTATTTTTTGCAGAATTAGGTGCGTATGGAATCAGGCTGGACATGGGTTTTACAGGCAACGAAGAGTCGATCATGACACATAATCCATATGATCTAAAAATTGAAATAAACATGAGTAATGCAACGAAGTATCTAGAAAATATCATGGATTACAAACCAAATAAAGAAAATTTAGTTGGATCGCACAACTTCTATCCCCATCGCTATGCAGGATTGAGCTATCCGCATTTCATTAAATGCTGTGAGTCATTCAAAAAGCATAATATCCGCACGGCAGCTTTCATCAGCTCACATGCAGCAACGTACGGACCTTGGCCTATAATGGAAGGATTATGTACATTGGAAATGCACCGGGAATTACCGATTACAACACAAGCGAAACATTTGTATGCAACAGGATTGATTGATGATGTAATCATAGCAAATGCTTACGCATCTGAAGATGAATTGAAACAGCTTAGCTCGGTAAACAGCGGTCTGTTAACATTTAATGTGAACCTACACGAAACCATAACAGCTTTGGAGAAAAAAATAGTATTGGAAGAATTCCATTTTTACCGTGGAGATGTTTCCGATTATCTGATTCGCTCGACTCAATCACGCGTGAAATATAAGAGCGAAGAATTTAAACCAACATATACGCCTGATATTAGACGCGGTGATATTTTAATTGAAAACGAGCTCTATGGACAATATAAAGGGGAATTGCAGATTGCATTGAAGGAAATGAAGAATTCGGGGAAAACGAATGTAGTTGGCCGAATAGCAGAAGAGGAAATTTTTCTCCTCGATTATTTGGAACCATGGGGGAAATTCCAATTCAATATTAATGGATCAGGGAAGGAACGGTGATATTCCTTCCTTTTTTACTGAATAGGAGAATGACATGAATTATATTATCGGTGTTGACGGCGGAGGGACCAAAACTGAAGCAGTGGCTTATGATATGGATGGTAATAAAATTAGTGAAGGCAGAGCGGGGTTTGGAAACCTGCTTTTTAATGAAAAACAAGCCACCGCTAACATTATACAGGCAATTGAACAAAGCATGACTCCTATTGATGATGGCAGCTGCCTATACATTTGTTTAGGATTAGCCGGGTATGGAGGAGTTGAAAATCCGCAGGGCATAAAAAGTGCATTAAGCAAGGCATTTAAGGCCCCGTTCACCATTGTAAATGATGCAATTATCGCTCATGCTGCTTTGCTAAAAGGAAATGATGGCATTTTGACCATATCCGGAACGGGATCTGTAAGTATCGGCATCCATGAAGGAATCGAGAAATCGGCTGGTGGATGGGGACACATTCTTGGGGATGAAGGAAGTGGCTATTGGATCGCCATGCAGGCTTTTATAAGAATGACGAAAGAAGAGGATGAGGGGTATGAATATAGCCATTTAACCGAGTCGATACTGAAAAAACTTGGCTATCTTAGTGTAATGGAACTGAAGAAATTCATTTATTCTGCCACGAAATCCGAGATTGCCGCGTTTGTTCCCCTAATAGTCCAATATGCTGAGAAGGGGGATGGCTTCTCGCAAAATATTCTGAATCAGGCCGGGTACCACCTTGCAAAACAAACGCTTGAGGTTATCAAGAAGTTAAAGTTGTGTGAGAATGTTACAATTGCATTAAAAGGTAGCATATTGACAAATATACCATTGGTGCAAAACTCATTCATCAATCATATTAAACTTGAAAACCCAAATGTAAAATTCGTTTTAGAAGACGTATCAGCTACCTTGGGTTGTTACTACATAGCAATGAAGCATTTAAAGTAAGTAAAGATCAAGGAGAGTAAATCATATGCACGGCGAAAATATTATATTGAGAATTGAAAGTTTATTGAACCAATTGCCCAAATCAGAAAAGAAAATTGCACAATATATTTTAGAAAATCCAAAAGATATAGTGAGAATGACGATACATGAATTGGCTGACCATGCCAATGCCAGCAGTTCGGCAGTTACGAGGTTCTGTCATTCCATAAAAGTTAATAGTTTTTCAGAACTGAAGGTATCCCTATCATCCCTGATTTCCCAGCCGGAGAAAAAAGGTTTCCATGACATTGAGCCTAATGAAACAATAGCATCGATTAAAAATAAAATAGTATCCAACTCCGTCCAGGCCATACAAGAAACGGCACATTATTTGGATGAGGCCGTTCTTGACAATATCATTGAAACCATGAGGAGTGCAGATGTGATTTATGTCTATGGTTTAGGGGCATCATGGCTCGTTGCTGAAGATATTACACAGAAATGGTTACGGTTAGGAAAGATTGTAAGTGCCAATCAAGACCCGCATATTACGGCCACTGCACTTGCGGCATCATCAAAGAATACCGTTTTTTTCTGTATATCCAATAGTGGCGAAACTGAAGAAATTCTGGAACTCGTTGATATTGCTAAAGCATATGGCATTAAAACAATTGGTTTATCGCGATTGGGGAACAATGGACTAACTAAAAAAGTTGATATGTCACTAAATCATGTACGTGCACCGGAGGCTAAATTCCGAAGTGCTGCAACAAGTTCGCTTTTTGCTCAATTTCTAACGGTCAGCATTATTTTCTATGCGTATGTTTCTAAATACTATAATGAAAATAAAAATGAAATTGAACGTTCAAGGGAATCGGTATTGAAATTCACAAAAAGGAATTTGGATACCTAAATGACGCCCTATAAAACGGATAAAATCAACGAACTTAAATTTTAGCTTGAGATGTTTCCGATCAGGATGCCTTGTAAAAATATACATCACGATGAAAGGTAGATGTAAGCTGAATGATCCAAAAGAATTCTCCGAGTCCCATTTATCATCAACTTGAAGAGGAGATTAAAGGAGCGATTCAAAGTCTTGAATTGGTGCCAGGAGAGATGATTCCTTCAGAAAAAGAATACACTGAAAAATATGGCATAAGCAGGATGACGGTGAGACAGGCCATTTCTAACCTCGTGAATGGCGGTTATTTATACAGGCAGCGCGGAAAAGGAACATTCGTTGCCGAACAAAAATCGGAGCCGCCCTTGCAAGGTCTGACTAACTTTACAGAGGATATGATTTCAAGAGGACTTAAACCAAGTACGCGAGTTATCAGTTTTACGGAGGTCAAGGCAGATCATGAACTTGCTGCAAAGCTTGAGGTTGAAGCAGGTACCGCTATTTTCGAACTGGAACGTGTAAGGCTTGCTGATCGGTTGCCGATGGCATATGAAAAGCTATACATCCCTAAAGATCATGCCCTGGACCTTACGGAAGAAATAGCTGTAAGTGCCATTCATGATTATGTTGAAAAAAAGTTCGGCTTAAAAATCAAGCATGGCAGACAGGTAATTGAAGCCGCCATCGCTCAAAAAAAAGAGGCGGAAATGCTCGGGGTAGCTGAAGGTTCCCCTGTATTGTTGATAGATCGAAGAAGTACCCTTGAAACCAATCAACCAGTTGCGGTTGTCAGATCTGTCTACCGGGCTGATCGGTATACATTCAAAATCAATTTGGAGCGGTTATCGTGAGCAAAATGGGAGTAATAATCCCGTTCTCAAAAGATAACTAAAAACCCCCCCTTGCCCAAATTGAAATGTACCCTTTGTAAAGGACAGTTTAAAAAAAGCCTAGGCAGCTTGAAAAAGATGATTTCTGTATTGAACAGGAGTCATCTTTTTTAAATTCCATTGGTATCTGTAGTGATTGTAATACGTCATATATTGCTTAATTTCTTTTTTTAATTCATCTAAAGTTGAACATGCTTTAATAGAGGCTTCATCTTTAAAATGGCCAAAAAAAGATTCTTGAGGTGCATTATCCCAGCAGTTCCCGCGCCTTGACATCGACTGGCCTAATCCCAGTTTTTTTACTAATTTCTGAAAGTCCGGATGGGTATAATGAGTTCCCTGATCAGAGTGGATAAAGGCATTCTTTGCTTTGTGAAATCTTCGATTTTTCTTTAACTTGAGGAGGGTTTCCGTAGCCAGGTCCATGGTAATGCGATCTGATACATGGTAAGCCACAATTTCATTGGTCGAAGCATCCTTAATCGTTGATAGATAAGCTTTCTTTCCTTGGCCATAGAACAAATATGTGATATCTGTCAGTAGTATTTTACCTGGAACTTCCTGTTTGAATTCCCTCTTCAAAAGATTCGGCACCACACGGTGCTCGTGAGTGGCTTTCATCATTCGTCTGTACGGATTTGCCTTCCGAATAGGGCATATAATGCTGTACTTCTTCATGATTCGCCGGATACGCTTCAAATTATAGACAACATTAAATTGACCCGCCAAAGTCATTTTGATCTGACGAGCCCCTTTCTTACGATTTTTGAAATGGAATGCTTTTATGATGATTTCTTTCACTACCTCATCCTTTTCATCTTTTCGAATTCTTTTTTCCTGTGATTTCACTGAGAAGTAATTATAATAACCACTTCTTGAAACACCGACTATTTTACAAAGGTATTTCACCATATGTTTTAGTTGATATTTTTCAATCACGGAGCGAATTAGGATATATTTTTGGAAAGGAGGAAGAACTACTTCTTCATCCCCCTTTCTGCAAAACGAATCTTTTTTAACAGTTCGTTTTCTGCCTTTAGTAAGTTGATTTGTGCTTCTAAGCGAGCATTTTTCTCCTCTAGGGTAAGTTTTCTTTCCTTTTGGCGCCCTGAATTTCCTGCTCTAGTGTCACATAAACCAATAATCCCGTTCTTCTCGTAAACTGCTTGCCATCTCTTACTCGCTGATTTAATTCTTTCCGTCCCCAAAACCTCTACATCAAACCCAAATTCTTCAAATATTTGCCTTACGAACTTGCCTTTCTGTTTTTCCGCTATAAATATATGCTTAAATTCATCAGTATAAGTAATTCCTTTTGAACTTACAGATTTAACATAATTATTAGATGATAGTAGTTTGATTTCTTTCTCTGTAAAAAGCTTTTTACTCATAACCTTCTCCAGTCCCATGTTGTGTTTTCTCGTTGTGTTTCTTAATTATACAAAAAAGTACCCTATAGGAGACTTTTTTAGGTGTCTACTCTATAGGGTACAGTTTA
>NZ_JVPL01000166.1:0-55866 GCF_001054655.1 Bacillus sp. 220_BSPC | reverse complement strand
AAGCGTGAAATTCACGAGTAAAAGCGCGAAATTGACGAGTAACGCCCAAACTCACGAGTAAAAGCATGGAATTCACGAGTAAAGGTGTGAAACTCACGAGTAAAAGCATGAAATTCACGAGTAACGCCCAAAATCACGAGTAAAAGCATGAAAATCACGAGTAAAAGCATGAAATTGACGAGTAAAAGTGTGAAACTCACGGGTAACGCCTAAATTCACGAGTAAAAGCGTGAAATTCACGAGTAACGCCCAAAGAGTAAAAGCATGAAACTCACGAGTAAAATCGTGAATCTCTTGAAAAGGGATTTTTTTGTCTCGGAAGTGGTGGAGAAGCTGAGGATACAGTGTCCCTACGATTGTTTTCGTTCTTCCTGAGGGCTAGACATTTTTAATGAATAGGTGTATAGTTACCTAGGTAACTACTTTACAGGAGGAATACCTTTGTCCTTTCAAAATGGTTTTTTTCATCATAACTTACAATTTTCAAGGTCATTTACGAAAAAGTTAAATGAACAATTGGCCAAGGTTGATCTTTACCATTCCCAATGGTCGATTGTATATTATCTGAGTCAGTTCGGCTGTTCTACGCTTGTTGAAATAAGCACTTATTTAGATGTGGAGAAACCGACGGTAACCAGGACGGTAAACCGGCTGGAAGAGCTTGAGTTGATTGAACAAGTTCCAGGAAAAGATAAACGGGAACGGAGAATACAGTTAACGGAGTCAGGTTTAAGGACTTATCAAGAGGCCAAAAAGGTAGTTGAGGAATTTGAACTTCAATTAATGAGCGGTTTGGCTGAAGAAGACCGGGAGGCAACGTTACGAACGTTGACTTTCCTGAAGGAAAAATTAAAACAATAGTAAGGAAGAAGGATTGAAATGAATCACAAACCGAAATTGTGGACGAAAGACTTTTTGATTGTTTCGTCTGCGAACTTTTTTCTATTTTTAACTTTTTATGTCCTGATGGTGACATTGACCATTTATACGATGGATAATTTTCATGCTTCGCAAGCACAAGCAGGGCTTGCTTCAAGTATTTTTGTTCTTGGGGCTGTGCTTGTCAGGCCGATTGCAGGGAAAAAAATTGACAAGATCGGCCGCAGAAAGATGTTGCTTGGCTCGTTGGTTCTATTCCTGATCGCATCCATCGGCTATTTCCTGGTGAATAGTTTATCCCTCTTATTGATAGATCGGCTTATTCACGGTTTTGCTTTTGGACTTGCCACTACGGCAACTGGAACGATTGCTGCAGATATCATTCCGAATGAAAGGCGCGGTGAAGGTACAGGTTACTTTGCCATGAGTACAAACTTGGCAATGGCATTCGGACCGTTCATTGGCTTGCTGATTACACAGCATTTCAGTTATTCCATCATTTTCTATGCAGCCTCCTTATTTGCCGCATTTTCTTTAGTTGCATCATTATTCATGAATGTGCCTGAAGGGGATAAGGGCGGAGCTTCGCCACAAAAAGGATTTAAGATCAGCGACTATTTTGAAAAAAGGGCACTGCCCATTTCCATTTTTATCGGGTTTGCCGGATTTACCTATTCGAGCATCTTGTCCTATTTAACGTCTTTTGCAAAGGAAATGGATTTAATGGATGCGGCGAGCTTTTTCTTTGTCGTTTTTGCCGTTTTCCTTTTGGCGTCCCGTCCGTTTACGGGGCGGATGTTTGATGTGAAGGGAGAAAATGCAGTTATTTACCCATCGCTCTTACTATTTGCCGTCGGAATGGTCATCCTGAGCCAATCCCATCATGGTATTACGCTTCTGATTGCCGGCGCCTTTATCGGAGTGGGGTATGGTACGTTCCAATCAAGCAGTCAAGCGATTTCCATCAAGGAAGCCCCATCAAATCGAATGGGATTAGCCACATCCACGTTTTTTACAATGTATGACTTCGGTATTGGTGTTGGCCCATTCCTATTGGGATTCCTTATTCCATTTACAGGGTTCAAAGGGTTATTCATAGGAATGTCGGTTTTTGCATTCGTACTTATTGGCATTTATTACTTTGCACATGGAAAAAAAGCCTCGGCAAGAGTGAAAATGCAGCATGAGGAACGCTTGTCTGCCTAAATTTTTTCAATAGGATTGTATAAAAAGAAGAATTTTGGGGATGCTTATATTATGATTGATTTTCCAAAGTATCCCCCTTTTCACCGCCTGTAATCCACAGGCGTTTTTTTTATGCCTAAACAACAAAGAAAACCGCCTTATTGGCGGTTTCCTTAAAATTTATAGGTCCATAATCTTTCTTTGCGGATCCAGTCTAGGAAATCTGCATCCTGATTTTCGAATTTCTCTTTCCAATCGATAACCATTGCTTCCGTTTGCGAACGGTGGGCAGTGAATGTGGCTACCTTTTTTTCTTCGACGGCAGTGATATCATGGACGATGTCGGGCTGCCCCAATTCGTCAATGCAGTTATTCGAGAAGGCGACACAATGAAGTTTAGGTCTCTCTTTATCTTCCATTCTTTCCACGGCCCGAACTACAGCCCGTGCTGTCGCTTCATGGTCCGGATGGACACTGTATCCTGGGTAAAACGTAATGATCAATGAAGGATTCAATTCATTGATGGCATCGGTAAATAATGAAGTCAGCTTTTCATCATCTTCGAATTCAATTGTCTTATCACGCAATCCAAGCATGCGTAAATCTTGGATGCCAATCGCATTTGCTGCATCGATTAATTCCTTTTTCCGAATTTTGGGAAGCGATTCCCTTGTTGCGAATGGAGGGTTTCCTAAATTACGTCCCATTTCTCCTAAAGTTAAGCATAAATAGGTGACAGGAGTGCCCGCTTCTCTATGAAGGGCAAGCGTTCCGGAGACCGAGAAGGCTTCATCATCTGGGTGTGGGAATATAACTAATACATGGCGTTCTTTTTCCAAGGTATATTTCTCCTTCCGTTCTACTTACAGTAAGTATGTTTATCGGTGAATGGGAGTTTTCATCGGAATCATCATATGATATATATATGAAGCAAGTTGTCATCATTCAAAGGGAGTGGGACTGAGCTGCATGGAGACAGCAAGCTTTCCGGAAAAATCAAGGCCTGCCAATAGCAATCTCCCCTGTTCATCCATTTCGAAGTGGTTAACGCCTTCTGCATATACCCAGCCAATATTGAGCTTCAAGCCGACGCGATAGGGTCCATCCCCAACTATCTTGCCATGTTCATACTGTATAAATGCGTTACGAATATAAGCACCTGCCGAGAAGAAAGCTTCATCTACATGAGTGGCATAGGCGCCATTTGTCGTTTCAAGGTGAAGATATACATCTTGTCCGGCGAAAGAATCAATGGCATTTTGCACCTCTGTACGGTCTATTGGTTTCATTCGATAATTTCCTCCTTAACTGGGCGGCTAGATAAGCTTTTCCTTCTTTCTATTTTACTAAATAAAAACAAAAAAAGCGAAAAAGGCCGCTCGATGAATTTGAGCGGCCATTAAACTTGATGTTTTATTTTTGTGTTTTTTCAGCGATTCCATATTTATGGTATGCACCATGATTGACAGGTCCGACATAGTCATTCATCTTCCAAGAATGGCGAACTGCCTCGGTGATGAAGTCTTTAGCAATGAGGATAGCCTCACGCGGGCTTTTCCCTTCAGCCAATTGAGCTGCAATGGCTGCTGAAGATGAACAGCCGGCACCATGTGTATTGGTCGTTTCGATTTTTTCCGATTCAAGGATTTCAAATTCAGTTCCATCATATAAAAGGTCGATGGCTTTATCATGATCCAGCTTATTACCGCCTTTGATCAAGACATATTTTGCACCAAGTGCATGAATCTTTTCAGCTGCAGCCCTCATATCATCAATCGTCTTGATAGGAGCAGTTCCCGCTAACTGAGCGGCCTCGAACAGGTTAGGCGTGACTACAGTTGCACGTGGAACAAGCAGTTCGCGCAGAGCTACAGCCGTTTCAGGGTGCAATACTTCATCTTCACCTTTACATACCATAACTGGATCGATTACGACTTTGTCCAGCTTCAACTCATCTATTTTACGGGCAACAAGTTCAATGATTTCCACTGATCCAAGCATTCCCGTTTTCATGGCATCAATGCCGATTGATAGAATCGTTTCGATTTGGGCTTCCAGGACTTCGACCGGTGTAGGGAATACGTTATGGGCCCAGCCATTCTTCGGATCCATCGTTACGATTGTCGTTAAAGCGGACATACCGTAAACGCCGAATTCTTGGAATGTCTTTAAATCTGCTTGAAGACCCGCGCCGCCGCTCGAATCAGATCCGGCAACTGTCATAGCTCTTTTCATAGTCATTATGTGACCTCCTCAGGAGAATTAGATATCGATATTATCAGCATACCAGTTAATATCCTATTTTTAGAATATACCAAAATTTCTTTTATGTAAAACTTAGTTTTCAGCCTAATATGAGTGTCTTTTCGAAGGAAGGGCAATCGCCTCGCATAAGTCATTTTTCGAACCTGTAATTAAAGAAATTGGATGGATGTGCAGCATGCACTTTTAGCTTTGGACCCTACTTCCATCTTTTGATGGACAAAGCAAAGGTTGTGAAAGTGTCATTATTTTCAAAGTTGATTTAAAATATTTAAATATAGTGGAGACACATTAGTATAGCTTTTCCGTTCGATGCTGGATTAAACCCAAAAAAGGGAGGTTGATTTCTATGGAATGGACCATGTTGCTTTTAGCTGGCGGGAAATCAAGCCGTATGGGAGTGAATAAGGCACTTTTGACCGTAGGCGGCGTTGTGAACATTTCAAGAGTGGCATCCGAATTGAAAAAGGTGTCAGAAAACATTATGGTCATTACGAATACATTTGAAGAATATCATTTTCTGCAACTTCCGCTCATTCCGGATTTACATAAAGATCAAGGACCTCTTGGCGGATTGCATGCAGGGCTGACCTCATCGAAAACGGAGCTTCAGTTCCTTGTAGCGTGCGATATGCCGTTTGTGAGTGCAGATGCCATAAAGGATATCATTGCCCATTATGAACCTGGATTCGATGCTGTCATTCCAGAAATAAATGGCAGGCTCCAGCCGCTTTTTGCTGTTTACCATAAAAGGTGTCTTCCTGTACTGACGGAGTGTTTATTAAAACATGAATTAAAAATGAGTCTATTCTTGGAAAAAATCTCGGTGAAAGTCATGAAAGAAACCGACTTTACGTTATATCGCGAGAATCCTGAACATTTTCACTACCTTTTTTTCAATATGAATACGAGGGAAGATTATCAAGAGGCAGATTATATTGATCAAACTGAATTATATATAAAGGATGGTAGACATGAATTATAATATTTCAAAAGAGCCGATTGTCATCCAGGAAGTGATTGATAAAGTAGTCAGTCGAAATGCAGGTGCCGTCACGACCTTTATTGGTACGGTGAGGGAAATGACGAAAGGAAAAAAGACTCTCTTCTTAGTATACGAAGCGTATGAACCGATGGCCATCAAGAAATTGGAGCAAATCGGATCTGAGATCAAGGAGCGTTGGCCTGATGCAGAAACGGCGATCACCCATCGTGTAGGTAAACTTGAAATCACGGATATCGCAGTGGTTATTGCCGTTAGTACGCCCCACCGAAATGATGCATATGAGGCGAACAGGTATGCGATCGAAAGAATTAAAGAAATCGTCCCGATTTGGAAAAAAGAACACTGGGAAGATGGGGAGACATGGGTAGGAAACCAGTTGGAAACCGTTCCATATCCATCAGGGAAACCGGAAGAGGGGGATATTGATGATTAATGTACTTTTATTTGCCCAATTGAAAGATGAGCTAGGCAAAGAGACTGTTTCAATAGAAGGAAATGGAATGAGTGTTGCCCAGCTAAAAGGAAAGATGAAGGTGGATTTTCAATTGGAAGGTCTTGAAACCGTGATGACAGCGGTCAATGAGGAATTTGCCGATGATGACACGATTTTATCTGATGGAGATACAGTTGCTTTCATTCCGCCAGTAAGTGGAGGGTGAAGCGTCCGGAAGGGAGGGATCACGGTGAAAGAGCGATATTCAAGGCAGACTTTATTCGCCCCCGTTGGTGAAGGGGGCCAATTGAAAATTATGAAGAAGCATGTCTTGCTTCTTGGTGCAGGGGCTTTGGGATCTGCTAATGCCGAGGCCCTTACTCGTGCAGGAGTAGGGAAGCTTACCATTGTCGACAGGGATTATGTCGAGACCAGTAATTTACAGCGCCAACAAATGTATACGGAACGGGATGTCGAGGAGAAACTGCCAAAAGCAGAGGCGGCAAAGCGTCATTTATTGGATATCAACCATGAAGTTGAAGTGAATGCCATCATCATGGACGCAACTGCCCAGAATCTCGAACAGCTGCTTGGTGATGTTGATTTGATATTGGATGCAACCGACAATTTTGAGACACGGATGATTATTAATGATTTATCACAAAAGCTTCATATACCGTGGATTTATGGGGCATGTGTGGGGAGCGTGGGCATGACTTTGACGATCCTTCCCGGGCAGACTCCATGTTTGCACTGTTTGCTTAAAGCGATCCCGATACAAGGAATGACCTGTGACACAGGAGGGATCATATCACCAGCTGTTACGATGGTCGTGGCACACCAAACTGCCGAGGCTTTGAAAATCCTTGTTGAAGATTGGGAATCGGTGCGGCCTGCACTTGTTTCTTTTGATCTGTGGAGAAATCAATACCAAACCGTTAAATTGACAAAAGCGAAAAAGAAAGATTGTCTCTCATGCGGAGAGCAGAGGACATACCCCTTTTTAACAATGGAAAATGCAACGAAAACGGCTGTTCTTTGCGGGAGGGACACTGTACAGGTAAGACCGCCAAAACCTCTGGAACTGCAACTCGAAAAATTAGCCAAAGATCTGGACGGCAGCGGTTATTTGGTGAAATTCAATCCATTTCTTCTCTCCTGTGAAAAAGCTGGGGAACGTATCGTCATTTTCAAGGATGGCCGGGCGTTGATCCACGGTACGAAGGATATGGTCCATGCAAAGGCCGCGTACCAAAGCATCCTGGGATAATGATCATAAAAAAACGAGGCCCCAAGTTTTGGGGCCTCGTTTTTTATGAATCCATATAGGGTAATGGGGTATGGGTTTTAGTGTGTGACCCCGTCTTTATTATCTTGTTTGGAAGCAACGATGACTACTTTTCCTTCGTCAAGAACTTCCTCGTAACGTTCTGCCTCCATATCACTAAGGCCAAGGTTGCTCATTCGATTACGAAGTTCATCTCCGCGAGATTTAAAGAGATTTCCGACGGTATCAAGGAAACCTTGTTCCTTCATGCCTACACCTTCTGTATTTGTATTCTCGGTAAGGTGTTTAGAACGGGTTTTATCATGGGCAAACAAATATACATCATCTTTCGTATAACCTGATATAACTAATTCATCGATTTTTTCCTTTGCTTGTAAACCGTTTTCTACTACATGTACTTGATACATATAAACTCCTCCTTGAATTTCATTAAGGTTCTCTTGGAAATAGGTAAATCGAATCTTGCTTATTACAGTTTCTGATTGGCTATAGTAGTATATAACCTCATTTGGGCCCTGTTAAACATTTATCTCAAAGAATATTTAGTAAGTGGTGAAGCGGAATACCTTCTGTATGCGGTAGGTCAAGTATTTGAAGACAGGCAATTTCTTTTGGTATTCACTGTAATCCACCGTGTATGTTCCGTTTTGATTTGTCCAGAGTCTATGGAAATAGCTGTCGACATCCTTGGAAACGTCCGCATCATTTGGAGCATGGATTTCAACATTCGCTTCAAGGTTATAGTCATCTAGATTTCGTGAAGTATAATTAGCCGATCCTCCAAGAATGACCGTTTCATCAGCCTTTTGGATCATCATCAATTTTGTATGGAACTGTTCTTTATCTGTTTTATACCAGCGGATCGAGATGTTTTCATCCCCCAGTTTTTCGAATTCGGCGGCAACCGGAAGATTGGGCAGCCCGATTTTTTCACTTCCGAATGCGTTTTGATTCGGATCCAATATCATTTCAATCTTCACACCCCGTTTAGCTGCATCCGTTAATGCCTCGACAACCTCGCGATCGGCAATGTAGAACATGGCAAGATGGATCTTGTCACCATTTTCAGCATCCTTAATTGCCTTTAGGACATGTTTATTGATTTTTCCTTCCGTTAGCAGTTGTACCGATATCTGCCCTTTATCTGCTGATTTCTCCTTGAACTCAGGAAATGACTTTGGACCTCCCGAGAATTTCGAAGCGGCTTCTTCGGCTTTAACGAAATCGCCGATGATATTCCCGTCCATCTGGAAGGCAATATTGGAATGGAAGCCACTTGCGTCATGAGGATTGGCAGATGAGATGATGGCCGTTTTTTCAGTCGCGACCACTTTTCTGTGATTGGCTTTGATATTCATCAGTCTAAGATAAGAACGCAAGGTGACCTTTGGTGCGCTTTTAGCCATTGGATTGACAATCCAGCCTTTCCCGCTTTCACCGAACCATTGGAAAAAGGTCCGATACACACCTGAATAGAGAGGATTCGGATCCCGGAGGCGGTCTAAGTTGGTAACAATGACATCAATTCCATTTTTCTTCATCGTTTCCAATGCCTCTAACTGGTAGGCATTATAGGAAGTATTCACTTCATCAGTAATGAATATAATCTGGAGGTCAGGTTTCTTTTTCTTCTGTTCAACCAGATTATCCTTCAGCGTCTCGGTTAACTTCGGGAAGTTTATCTTTTCATCATAAAAAGCATTAAACAAAAACATATCGATTACGATATAAGAATCAGCCTCTTCTATGGCTTGATTTATGGTTTGGAAAATTCGCTGTTCATGTTGCAGATTCCCTTGTTCATCGTGATAGGAAAGGTCATAGATGAAATCGATATCCTCGACATGATGAACCTTCCCTTCATAAGAAATGCCATCGGGAAGTGGCTTGTAGCTGTTATAGGCAATGACGATTGCAATGACGATCAAAATGCTGACAAGCAGATAAAATCGTTTTCTTTTGTACCACTTTTTCATAGGAAAGCCTCCAACATGGTTAAATTGCTTGCTAACTTTCTATTTTCCCCGTTTTGGGGTATATAGAAACATAAATCGTAATCTATGGAAAAAGGCAAGGCGATGAAGTTTGATATAATATAGTTTCAAAAAGCGGAGAGGGGCTGTGGCAAATGGAAAAGCAGTTTTTAACAAATGATTGGTGGCCTCTATTGAAAGAGGAATTCAAAAAAGAATATTACCAGGAGCTATGGGGATTTATAAAGCAAGAGTACAGTCAGCAAGTCATTCATCCGGATCAGGACGATATTTTCAACGCGCTTCATTATACTCCTTTTGAAGATGTAAAGGTTGTCATCCTTGGACAGGACCCTTACCATGGCCAGGGTCAGGCGCATGGCCTTAGTTTTTCAGTCAAGCCGGAGGTTCGCATCCCGCCCTCTTTAAGAAATATCTTTAAAGAGTTACACACCGATCTTGGCTATGAGGTTCCGGATAATGGTTACCTGGTCGAATGGGCAAAACAGGGAGTGCTTCTATTGAATACCGTCTTGACTGTCCGTGAGGGAGAGGCGCACTCACACCGCGGAAAAGGATGGGAAATCTTTACGAATCAAGTTATTCGCCTAATGAATGAGCGTTCGAAACCGGTTGTATTCATCCTGTGGGGGAAACCCGCTCAAACCAAAATCCCTTTGATTGATGAAGCCCGCCATAAAATCATTAAGTCCGTACATCCAAGTCCGCTGTCGGCGTCCCGTGGTTTCTTTGGCACCAAACCATTTTCCAAAACAAATCAATTGCTGATGGAAATGGGGGAATCTCCAATTGATTGGAAAATCCCAAACCGATGATATCAGCAAGAAAACGAAACGGGTGAATTGTATGGCGTGCCGTCATTTCTATATAACTTGGGATCTCAGTTTTCCAAAAGGCTGCCGTGCTTTTCAATTCAAAACATCAAACCAGCCTTCTCTTGATGTCTTTCATTCTTCAGGGGAGCCATGCTTGAAATTTCAAGCCAAGCCAATTAAAAGGTAGGAAATATGCAAGGTGTTTTCTTCTCTGATTTTTGCTATGCTAGTTATGATAGTTTTGACCTGTATATAGACGAGGTGGTAAATTTGGAAATTTCATCAAGACAAATGTTAGATAAAATCGAAGAGCTTGTTTTAAAAGCGAAACAGGTAAATTCAGAGGATAAGGTGCAAGGGTATGTAATGGCCATAAAATCCCTTTGTGAAGTGATGGTTGATGAAAAAGCTTCGAACATCAGCATACAGAAGCCAATCACATTGACCCAGCCCGTCATGTCGGCTACACCGAATGTAGAACCGGTTAAAATGGATGAGGCCAATGGGGAGTCCTTGTTCGATTTTTAAATTAGGGAAGGGGAGCGAAATAATTGAAACTATTCATCATTTTAGGTGCATTGAATGGGTTTATTGCTGTGGCACTTGGTGCATTCGGTGCCCACGGACTGGAAGGAAAAATTCCTGATAAATATTTGGAAACTTGGCAAACCGCTGTTCAATATCAAATGTTCCACGCGGTGGGTTTATTGGTACTCGGTTTATTGGCTGGGAAAATTTCCAGTCCGCTGATCAACTGGTCCGGCTGGCTTATGCTAATAGGAATTATCCTGTTTTCCGGAAGCCTATTCATTCTAAGCGTTACCCAAATCAAAGTCCTTGGTGCCATCACACCGCTTGGCGGAGTTTCTTTCTTGGTTGCTTGGGTCTTAATGATCATTGCTGCGTATAAATACTTGTAAGGTCAGCTGAGGCTGTAGACAAATTCGAAGAAATCGAGTTTGCCTGCAGTTTTTTTATGGATTGTACAATTTGGACGTACATTACCGCTGTAGGCACTTGCTTATCCAGAGGCGGGCCCGCACCTTTTTCTCCAATCAACTTTGTTGTTACATATAGATAGAAACCCTACCTGATGAGTTGATGGTGGAATGTTTTCCGAACCTCTTTTGTCTACAAACTGAGCTGATCTTTTTAGGTCAGCTTTTTTTGGAGAAAAGTCATCCCAATATAAGAAGAGCCTCAAAATCAAATGGATTCTGAGGCTCTTTTCTTTATTGGATTTTTTACCTTGGCGAATAGGTGGTAAGCCCAGCGCCTCCAAATGGATAGTCATATTCGATTTCTTCATCAAACGTTATATAATCTAAGTATACCATCGGGATTAAGTATCGTTTTCCCGTTTGAGGATCGCTTATGATTAGATGATCGCGTCCTGCAGCCTCGATGATTCCTTTGAAGATCATGGCATTCCATTCCTGGTTGTTTTCAAACGTGGTATAAACAGTGGCTAACTTCCCTTTATTCAAACGCAAGATGTTCTCGATATACGACGCTTCGACCGGAAGCATCCCAGGTATCTGTGGTCCGGAAGGGGGTTGACCCATCGTCACCGGCATTTGTTGTGGCGTGCCTGCCATAGTGGGCTGTTGTGGCTGGTATGATGGCTGTTGGTATCCTTGCTGCGGGTAACCTTGCTGTTGGTATCCTTGCTGCGGGTTAGGATTCTGCTGCCTTAGTTCAGGCTCGTTATTCTCATAGGGATAATAGGGGCTTCCTCCGTACGGGTAATTACCATAAGGATTATTTTGTGACATTGCATTCCCTCCTGAATTCAAGGTTTAGTTGATACTGTGGAATTTGGACAATCCGAGAGTGTGGACTGGGAGAAACAGTGCGATTTATAGCGACCGGTAGTATTGTGTATGTTCTGGACAATCCCCGGGTGGCTTAAAAAACCACAATGAATGTTAAGCGATGCATAACGGCTGCTGCCGTTCATGATATAAGCCATATCCTCTTGCCGGCTAATGAATAGAAGTAACGTTCCTTCACCTCGCTGGAGTCAGGAATTGCCTTGATCAATTTTCCTGAAGCTGAATGGGACTGTGAAAAAATAAATTCATCACTATTGAAAATGTATGGGATGTGGATTGGATTTATTCCTCAGCCGGGGAAAAATAAAAAGGAGCGGACGCAAAAAAAGCTTCCGGAAACCGGAAGCCATTCGTCTTAAACGTATAGGAATGAAGATACATTTTCTTCAGGCAGGATATTTCCCACAAAGAAAGAACCAAATGCAGCGTAACGTGCACTCACTTCATCAAAACGCATTTCATAGATTAATTTTTTGAACTGAAGGACATCATCTGCGAATAGAGTCACGCCCCATTCATAATCGTCAAATCCGACAGAACCCGAAATGATTTGTTTTACTTTACCGGCATAACTGCGGCCAATCAAGCCGTGGGAACGCATTAAGCCTTTGCGCTCTTCCATGGAAAGCATATACCAGTTATCATCGCCATCACGACGCTTGTCCATAGGGTAGAAGCATACATGTTTCGCTTTTGGCAGTATTGGATACAGTCTGGAACGAACATGAGGGTTCTGGTATGGGTCCTCACCATCTCCGCTAGCTAAGTAATTGCTTAATTCCACGACGGAAACGTATGAATAAGCGGGAATTGTATATTCGGCAAGCTTCGTTTTGTTGAATTCATTTTCGATTGCATTCAATTCTTCCATGGTTGGGCGGGCAAACATAAGCATGAAGTCCGCTTTCTGACCAACGATGGAATATAGGGCATGGCTGCCTTCATTGTCGCTTTGTGTCATATTCCATTTATCCAGTAAACCTTGGAATTCCGAGATGGCCAATTGGCGTTCGTCACTTGATAACGTTTTCCAAGAAGCCCAGTCGATCAGGCGGAAATCATGTAAACAATACCAGCCGTCCAATGTTTGTGCTGCTTCACTCATTACAATCACTCCTAAGTCTTATTATAACTTTAATATAGCATAGTTTCAGTATAAGGAAATTTATATCAACCCGCAAACACCATCACTGTTTTTCGGTGTTTCTGAAATTTTCAAATTTGCGGATGGCTGGAATTTACCTGGCTGCTGGAGTATTCTTAAAAGAAGACGACAATGGATTTTACCGGATGGTTAAATATAGAAAAAATGGGGGAAACGTATCTAAAGAGGAGGAAGAGCCAATGAGTGATTTATTTGAAATATTGGAATCGAAAATTATGGGGCATAATTTAAAGATCGTTTTTCCGGAAGGGTTGGATGAACGGATTTTGGGAGCTGCAGGCAGGCTTGCCCAAGCTAAACTGGTGACACCGGTATTGATCGGGGATATCGGATTGATACAAGAGAAGGCAAAAGACTTAAAGATCTCCCTTGATGCAATCGAAATATATGACCCGAAGAATTATATCATGATGGATGAAATGGTTGAAGCGTTCGTGAAGGTCCGTGATGGTAAAGCGACCGATCTGCAAGCACGTGAAATCTTAACGGATGAGAACTATTTTGGAACCATGCTCGTCCATATGAAACTGGCACATGGAATGGTTAGTGGCGCAACGCATTCGACTGCCGATACGGTTCGTCCAGCCTTAAAGATCATTAAAACAAAGCCGGGCGTCCAAAAAACCTCGGGAGTGTTCATCATGGTCCGGGAGGAAGAGAAATATGTATTCGCGGATTGTGCAATCAATATAAACCCCAGTTCCCAGGACCTGGCTGAAATTGCTATAGAAAGTGCGAAGACTGCATTAATGTTCGATATCGAACCGCGTGTGGCGATGCTGAGCTTTTCGACAAAGGGATCGGCAACATCCCCCGAGACCTTAAAAGTGGTTGATGCGGTCGATTTGGCAAAAGAAATGGACCCTGAAGTCATTCTTGATGGGGAATTTCAGTTTGACGCGGCCTTCGTTCCTTCTGTGGCAAGGAAAAAAGCACCGGATTCCCTTATTCAGGGGGATGCGAATGTTTTTATTTTCCCAAGTCTCGAAGCAGGGAACATTAGCTATAAGATGGTCCAGCGCTTGGGTGGCTTCGAAGCGGTCGGTCCGATCCTTCAGGGGCTGAATCGTCCGGTGAATGACCTTTCGAGGGGATGCAGTGAAGAGGATGTGTATAAACTGGCTGTCATTACAGCGGCACAGGGGTTTGTGGCGCAGTATCAATAGGCAGCTTGAGGATTAAATGTAGAGGGAGATTCGTATGGGTGAGACAGATTCATTATTAATGCAGCAAGAGTGGAGGGTTATTGATCAATCTTCCGTTGGACCTCAGTTTCCTGCTCTGGAGTCCTTTGCGATGGATGATACATTTTGCGCTTCCGTTGGGTCAGGTAAATCAGCGGCCGTAGCCAGGGCGTGGGTACACCACCGAACCATCGTCATGGGTATACAGGATACGAAGTTGCCTTTTCTTAAAAAGGGTTTGGACCATTTGGAAGAACATGGTTTCCGGGCCATCGTGAGGAATTCGGGAGGGCTGGCAGTCGTCCTGGATGAGGGGGTCCTTAATTTTTCGCTCATTTTTCCTGAAAACGAGCAGAAAATTGAAATCAATCGTGGATATGATGCGATGTGGAAGCTTGTCCAATTGATGTTTTCCGATTTCCCAGTCAAGCTGGAGGCGCGGGAAATCGTCGGTTCCTATTGTCCTGGCAGTTATGATTTAAGTATAAATGGGCAAAAGTTTGCGGGTATATCCCAACGCAGGATCCGCAATGGCGTAGCGGTGCAAATCTATTTGTGTGTTAATGGAAGCGGGTCTGAACGTGCCAGTCTCGTGAAGGGTTTTTATGATGCAGCTAAAGGAAATGCAGAAACCAAATTCGCTTATCCTGATATCGTCCCTTCGGTAATGGCGTCCCTAACCGAATTGTTGGGTGTGCAATTGAGTGTTCAAGACGTGATGCTCAGATTCCTTCAAGTATTGAAGGAACATAGCGAAAAGATATTCTCTGACACACTTTCCGCTGAGGAATGGCCGCTGTATGAGGCGTACTTGACGAGAGTGGTCGAACGCAATGATAAAGTATTCGATGCATTAAAGGATTGATATGAAAGAGGTCGTTCCATTAAGTCAGGAATGGCTTCTTTCATTTAATACGACTTTAGCATTCACTGAAACTGTAAAAGGACTGTATGATAGGCGGAGATAGTATTCCTTCTTTCTTGAAACAATGAAAAAAAGAGCCTTGTTGGCTCCCTTTTTCGGATAAATAGGGGTGAAACGGCCTCTGGCATGTGGTTGATCTATATAACAGAACCCCACATTATCTTATTACTCGGCCATTTTTTCCAAATTGCCATTCCGGTCCATCTTGAACTTAGTTGCCGGACGTTCCTCTTCCTCTAACAAGACCAGCTTTCTTGCTCGATTCATGATATTCATCAAAGTTTCATAATCTTCCTGCATCAACCCGCTGTTTTGTTCTAGGTGGCTGATTTTATTCTCCAAATCTTCGTTTCGCTTTTTCAGCCCTTTAATTTCAAGCTTCAATCTTTCATTTTCGGTTTTTAATACTTCGGCTTGAAGCATGCGGCCGTTCATGGATTCCAAATAGGCGATGACGGCATCAAGGCTCATGGCCGTTTCCAAAGTAACTGGTGTGTGCTGTGCCTTAGGAGCGAGGGATTCTGCCACAACGAATTCCTCTGCTGCTTCATAATTGGTAGTATCGACTTCGGATTTCAACTCTAGTTCCTCTTCTTGTACATGGGGAACCATTATGTCGGAAATCGTTGGGGACGGCGGTGTATAAAGAAGCCGTTTTTTTCCTCCTTGATCTTTTCCAAGGATCCTTTGCCGCTGCTTACGCTGTTTCTTGGCAAGGGATAGCGCTTTATCATAATTATGGCGGACGACTGCATTCCAGCGGAATCCGCATGCTGCAGAGGTGCGATTCAACTTATCTCCTACCTCTTCAAAAGCATTAAGCTGAGTGCTGCCTTCCCGCACATGGCGCAATACCGTTTCTGCCAAAAGCAAATCATCTTCTTCTGTCCAGGCGTCTTGACGAACCTTCATTTCTACATACTCCCTTTCTGGTAACTTTTAAAATAAATAACTATATAAAATATCGTGTGGCAGTGATTTATGGAGTGTTCTACTAGCATTTTGGACAAAATATGGATTTTTTATACAAAAAGGTTAAAAGGATACTAGTTTTTTGATTAATTACATCATTTTTCACATCATTCAGCCCTCTTGATATTCATAAGTAGAAACGGTAAAATACCCTTTAGTCATATAAATGGATGAAATACAGTTTGTCATGGAAAGGATGGTGACCGGAGGATGTCCAATGAATTCAGAGTGTGCGATGACTGCTTGGCGGTAAACATAAAAACTTTGATCCCGCGTCTTGAAAAGCTTGATCCCGACGCGAAAATTGAAGTGGGCTGCCAATCCTACTGCGGTCCTGGCAGAAAGAAGTCTTTTGCCTTTGTCAATAACCGTCCGGTTGCTGCACCGACAGAAGACGAGTTACTAGATAAAATCAATAAAAAACTAAAGTAGGATCCATGATATATAGGTAGAGTGGATTATTTCTTAATGATATATGGAACCAGTAATCATCACCCAGATTCGACACACTGCGGTGATTTTTTATTTCCTTATTTTCGAGACAAAACCAGACTGAAACTTCCGCTTTCTTACAAAATGCCCCCTCTTACTAGCAAGGTGGAAGTTAGGGTTTTTTGTCAAAACACGCTATAATGAGTGCATCGAGATTATGAAAAAGAGGGTAGTTCATGGGATATTCCGGCGAAAAATTACAAGAAGAAAAAGTATTCAAGGATCCGGTGCACCGATATATACATGTTCGTGACCGGGTTATATGGGATTTAATAGGGACGAAGGAATTCCAGCGGCTTCGTAGGATCAAACAGCTGGGAACGACTTATTTAACCTTTCATGGTGCGGAACATAGTCGGCTTAGCCATTCGCTTGGAGTATACGAGATTGTCCGGAGAATCGTGGATGATGTTTTCGAGGGCAGACCGGAATGGAAACCAGAGGAGCGGTTACTATCCTTGTGCGCAGCCCTCCTGCATGATTTGGGTCATGGTCCTTTCTCTCATTCTTTTGAAAAAGTGTTTGATCTGGATCATGAGCAATTCACGCAGCAGATAATCGTCGGCGATACGGAAGTGAATAAGATCCTCCTTAGAGTTGGACGTGATTTTCCAAAAAAAGTGGCAGAAGTCATCGCGAAAACCTATAAAGGCAAATTAGTAGTCAGCCTGATTTCAAGTCAGATCGATGCTGATAGAATGGACTATTTACAGCGTGATGCTTATTTCACTGGCGTGAGTTATGGACATTTCGATATGGAAAGGCTTTTGCGTGTGATGAGGCCAAGGGAAGAACATGCCGTCATAAAGCAGAGCGGGATGCATGCGGTTGAGGATTATATCATGAGTCGCTACCAAATGTATTGGCAGGTTTATTTCCATCCAGTTACGAGAAGTGCGGAGGTCATACTTACCAAGATCCTACATAGGGCGAAACATTTATATGAATCCGGTTATGAGTTTGCTCAAGAACCGCACCATTTTTATTCATTGTTCAAGGGAGAAGTGACTTTAACGGACTATTTGAAAATGGATGAATCGGTGATGCTCTATTATTTCGAAGCATGGGAAGAGGAAAACGATGCGATTTTAAAAGATTTATGCACTCGCTTCGTTAACCGTAAACTATTTAAATATGTGGAATTCCATCCGTCGAACAGTCAAATGAACAGATTGATGGAATTAAGGACGCTATTCAAGAAGGCAGGCATCGATCCCGATTATTATCTTGTCGTCGATTCCTCATCAGATCTGCCGTATGATTTTTACCGGCCAGGTGAGGAAGAGGAGAGACTTCCGATTCACTTGCTTAAAAATAATGGCGAAATTCGTGAATTATCACGTGAATCCGAAATTGTCGATGCAATTTCAGGGAAAAGAAGAACGGATCATAAGTTGTATTATCCAGCGGATTTATTGCGTGATGAATCTACGAAGAAAAATATTAAAAAACAGATCCGCAAGCTTTTGGAGCTATCGGATTAAAGTGGTACATTTTTGGTGAGGAGTGACGAGCCTTGTTTAAGGATCATGCAAACATTATCAATGCAATTTCTACTGCCGGTGAAATCTCGGGTCGGAAAAAATTACAAAAAATCGTTTATATCGCGAAGAAGCTGTCCTTCCCATTTCATGAAAAGTTTCAGTTTCACTTTTATGGACCGTATTCGGAGGAGTTGACCTTACGGATTGAAGAGCTCTGCGAAATGGGCTACTTGAATGAAGTAAGGGAAAAAAAAGCAGGCTATTATCAATATTGTTATTCGATAACGGATGCCGGCCAGGATTTCCTATCCATACAGGAAGTGGAGATGCCGGCACTTGAGGCATGCTTACAGGATATGAACGAACAGAATGCCAGGTTTTTGGAGCTGGTTTCAACGGTGCTATACTTCGACACGCTTGAAAAAGAGGAAGTCACCGAGAAAATTTTTACGCTGAAAAGCAAACAAAAATATACCCTTGAAGAAATTGATGAGGCATATGAATATATTGAGCAGTTAAAAACAAAAGCTAAGCCGAATTGATGGCTTAGCTTTTCCCCATTATGTAAATCTTATAGATCGCTTTTACGGACACCGGCTACTGCTAAATGATTTTTTGACATTTCTTCAATGAAAATCGTCACGGCTTCAGCTGGTGCTCCAGTTGTTTCCGTCACGGCTGCAGTCACCTTTTCGACTAAAGCCCTTTTTTGTTCGTCTGTACGGCCTTCAAGCATTTTGACTGTTACATATGGCATCTCTTTTCCCCCCCTTCCTCTCTTATCTTGTAGTGTTTCACAATGGAAAAAGAATTGCAAGACACGGAAGTCAGAGTTTTTTCACTTCTTGAGTTTTTGATGTATACTAACGGTAATAAACATTGGGGGAGAAGCTATCGATGGAATTCATTGATCAAATAGAACGGTTTTTGGTTTATCCTTTGGAAAAGCTTCCATATGTCATTGTGTCACTGTTGATCGCATTTACGGTTCATGAATTTTCCCATGCTTATGTGGCCTATAAGTTCGGTGACCCGACTGCCAAGAATGAAGGAAGAGTCACATTGAATCCGATTTCTCATTTGGATCCGATCGGAACTCTGTTGATATTAATAGCCGGATTTGGTTGGGCGAGACCTGTTCCGGTCAATCGTTTTCATTTCAAGAATCCAAAATTGGCAGGAGTGCTCGTCTCTTTTGCCGGTCCGTTCAGTAATTTGCTTGTTGCAATTTTGGGGTACTTGATTTTTTACGGATTGATTGCCGCAGGCGTTGGACCTGATTTACCGTTTTTCGTCGAGCCTTTCTTAAGTATACTCATAAATTTAAATGTCCTTTTATTTGTATTTAATCTGTTACCGCTGCCGCCTCTCGATGGTTATAGGATCGTTCAGGATCTTGTTTCCGCAGACTTGCGGGCAAAAATGACCCAGTATGAACAATATGGTTCCCTTATTTTTTTGATCCTGATCATCACACCGCTGAGTCAATATACAATTAGACCGGTTTTGGATACTGGTACCAAGTTTGTGGGAGACACCTTGAGTCAATTTTTTTCACTTTTGTTTTTTTAACCAATAATAAGGAATGACAAACGATAGGGGGATATGAACATGGAAGAACAACCAAAGAAAAAGGTAGGCTTCAATATTATAAAAAACGACCCAACAGAAGGTCATGGCGGATATGGGGCAGGGGTATTGACGCTCGATAATATTTCCCCGGTCATCATCGATGTGGATGCGGGTGAAGCAGAGGTCGATATCGGTGCGATGCATGCAAGGAGTGCAGTGGAAAAAGGGATCAAGTTTTTAAAGACTAAAGAGGAAGTCCCGAATGCCAAACCTTACTGGCTTGTTTGGGTGACCATTGAAGCCACTCAAAATGGTCCGCACTATGCAGGTGTGACAGCATGTGAAATGATGGTCGACAGGTCAATTAGACGCGGTTACAAATCGCTCCCGGAGCATGTTAACCGGTTGGATAAATCGCTAAAACGAAAAATCATCGTTGAGGACATGGACGATAAATCAAAACGTGTGCTTGCAGACTTCCTGAAAAACCATGATGCGGGAATGTGGGAGCGTTCTTCAGATCAGCTGAAGGAGTCATTGACGGTTTGAATCTCGTTTAATGGATGAAATGTTAAGTTTAGTGAAAAATGCACTTGTAGGAAAGCGATAAAATCAGTAAACTTAAAGACAGCAGTTTAGTCACTGTGGAACTAGGACAGAAAAACCCCCGAAGCCGCTGCAGGCTTCGGGGGTTTTTCGTTATCCCCAAGGTTTTAAGACTTTCTTGTACCACGGGGCCTTTTTATGTTCTTCTTCTTTTGGGGCATGTTTCGGATTCTCACCCTTAAAGTGCTCGGCACAGTATTCGACAGGCTCGGTTCCTTTAACATAATAAGTCATTCTTGAGACGGGACAATCCTTTGTGGCCAATTTTCCGCTTACGGGATTCACGTTTACCCCGATTACGTTTTCGGTTTCCTTAAATGATTTTGCTGGTTTACCTTTTAGCCCCTTTTCCATATAGGAAGCCCAGATTTTCTTTGCATAGCCTTTTTCAGCAGGGATCTCGATCTTTTTGCCTTGGTCATATCCAGTCCATACTCCTGCTACAAGCTCCGGTGTGTAACCGATCATCCAGCTATCCGTCGGGGTGGATCCTGATTTGCCGGCATATGGGCGGGTCAGCCGGGAACTGATGGTGCTGCCGGTCACTTTCGTATAGCCATTTAACGTTTCATCGAAAACACCTGTAAGCATCTGGGTCATGACAAATGCCTTGTCCTTATCCAGAATCTGTTCCGGTTTCTCCTTTTCATCAAAAATCACTTCACCTTTTTGATTTTCCACCTTTTTGATAAACACGGGTTCAACCTTCTTGCCGCCGTTAGCCAGAATGCTGTATGCGTTCACCATTTCAATCGCCCTAACACCTGACGTACCGAGTGCCAGGGAAGGGACCGCATCCATCTTTGCCGTGATTCCGAATCGACGCGCCGTATCGACCAATGACTGTTCCCCAAGGAACAAATGTGTTTTTACGGCGAAGATATTATCGGAAAGAGCAATGGCCTGAGCCATCGTGATTTCGCCTTCCGCATATTGATGGTTGTAATTATGCGGTGTGTAAGATGAGTGACCATCATCGAAAGAAAATGTAGTTGTCTCGCTTTTCAAGGTGGTGGACGGTGTGAAACCATTCTCCAGCGCTGAATAGTATAGCAATGGCTTCATGGTTGAACCAGGCTGGCGAACGGCCTGTGTGGCCCGATTGAATGGAGACTCGGAATAATCTTTACCGCCGACCAGCGCACGGACCTCCCCGGTATCCGGATCCATTGCCACTATCGAGGCTTGAATGCCTGAAGACTTGGGTATGGTATTGGAAAGGACCTCTTCAGCAGCATCCTGTTGGGTTTCGTCCAGTGTCGTATACACCTTAAGGCCGCCGAGCTCGATCGTCCGGTCATCTAAATGAAGCTGGGATTTTAAAGCCTGCTTGACGGCATCCTGGAAATAAGGAGCGGTCTTCTTGGTGACCGTTCCGTGTTCCCCTTTTAATGTAAGGGATGTTCGCAGCGCTTCCGCGATATCCTTTTCTGAAACGTAGTTTTTGCTTTTCATGGATTGCAGGACAACTTTCTGCCTTGATTTCGCTTTTTCAAAGTTATCCAATGGAGAATAGTTTGACGGCCCTTTTGGTATTCCGGCCAGCATGCTCGCTTCAGGAAGAGTCAAATCCTTGGCATCCTTGCCAAAGTAATATTGACTTGCAGCTTGGGCTCCATATGCACCATGGCCATAGTAAATCGTATTTAAATAGCCTTCTAGAATTTCCTTTTTGGAGTAGTTCATTTCTAAACGTATCGTATAAAAGGCCTCATTAAGTTTACGCGACCACGTTTTGTCATGCCCAAGAAACAGGTTCCGGGCATACTGCTGGGTAATGGTGCTTGCACCCTGGACCTTGGACATTGCCTTAATATCGGCAAGGATGGCACCGCCGATCCGCTTTATATCAAATCCATAATGAGTGTAAAATTGGCGGTCCTCAACGGCGACAGTCGCTTTGATGAGCTGTGGTGAAATCGACTCCATTCCGGCCCAATAACGCTTCTGGCCATTATCTGTTTCACCGATCACATTTCCATCATCACTGTAATAGAGAGTGGACTGCGGCACGACCAAAGGAGGCGGACCTAATATTTTTGCATAAATCAGTAAAGAGAGAAGCAATACAAAGAGTATTGTCAGCCAGATTGTGGCAAGGATGATGAAGGCCCGTACATATTTAGTTGTCCTTTTAAATCGTTCGCTTGGAATCAATTCCATTGCTTTCACCTCTCTTATCAGGTAAGAATCTAGTATCTATTACTATTATGGAAAAAAAAGAAAATTTTAAACATAAGAACTGCATTTAAGAAATTTATCTTGCAATTCTGCTAGATTCGTCTATAATTTTTCTAGCTAATGACTATACCGATTTTGGGGAACCTATAAGGTGACTGACAATATGAAATGGAAAAGGAGCGTTAATAAATGAGCATTTGGTTTACTGAAAAACAAACAGAGAACTTTGGTATTACGATGAAAGTGAATCGTACTTTACATACGGAGCAAACTGAGTTTCAAAAGCTTGATATGATTGAAACGGAAGAGTGGGGCAATATGCTATTGCTGGATGACATGGTAATGACTTCACAGCGCGATGAATTCGTTTACCATGAAATGGTAGCCCATGTTCCTTTATTTACCCATCCTAATCCAGAAAACGTTTTGGTTGTAGGTGGAGGGGACGGAGGAGTTATCCGTGAAATCCTTAAACACCCAAGCGTAAAAAAAGCTACATTGGTGGATATCGATGGGAAAGTCATCGAATACTCAAAGAAATACCTGCCGGAAATTGCTGGCATGCTTGAAGATCCGCGTGTAGACGTACAAGTTGGGGATGGCTTCATGCACATCGCCAAAAGTGAAAATGAATATGACGTGATCATGGTTGACTCAACTGAACCTGTCGGACCTGCTGTCAATTTATTCACAAAAGGTTTTTATGCCGGGATTTCCAAGGCTTTGAAAGAAGACGGGATTTTTGTGGCACAATCCGACAACCCTTGGTTTAAAGCGGACTTAATTCGCGATGTACAACGTGATGTGAAAGAGATATTCCCAATCACGAGCCTGTATTTAGCGAATATCCCGACGTATCCAAGCGGCCTTTGGGCGTTCACGATCGGATCGAAAAAATATAATCCATTAGAAGTGACTGAAGATCGTTTCCATGAAATGGAAACGAAATATTATACAAAAGAACTTCATAAAGCAGCATTCGTTCTGCCTAAATTCGTTCAAGATTTAGTGAAATAAGGGAGGCATGGACCATGAAATTCGATGAAGCCTATTCAGGCAATGTATTCATTAAAAGCCACCCTGTTTTTGAGGAATCTGAAGCTGTGCTATACGGCATGCCGATGGACTGGACGGTAAGTTTCCGTCCGGGTTCCCGCTTCGGCCCTACCCGGATTCGTGAAGTTTCGATTGGTTTGGAAGAGTACAGCCCGTATTTAGATCGTGAATTAGAGGAAGTTAAATTCTTTGATGCCGGGGATATTCCATTACCATTCGGCAATCCGCAGCGCAGTATCGATATGATTGAAAACTTTGTCGACAGCTTGTTGGATGCAGGTAAGTTCCCAATGGGTATGGGAGGGGAACATCTTGTCACATGGCCTGTCATCAAAGCCATGTTCAAAAAGTATCCCGATATGGCCATCATCCATATGGATGCCCATACAGATTTACGTGAGGATTATGAGGGAGAGCCGCTTTCCCATGCGTCCATCATCCGTAAATCCGCAGAACTTATCGGCCCGAAAAATGTATACTCTTTCGGCATTCGTTCAGGTTTGAAGGAAGAGTTCCAATGGGCAAGAGAAAATGGCATGCACATCTCTAAATTTGAAGTTCTTGAACCTTTGAAAGAAGTATTGCCGCAGTTAGCTGGCCGTCCTGTATATGTGACGATCGACATCGATGTTCTTGACCCTGCGCACGCGCCGGGTACAGGCACCGTAGATTGTGGAGGCATCACTTCCAAAGAGCTTTTAGCTTCGATTCATGAGATAGCACGGTCTGAAATTAATGTGGTCGGCTGCGATTTAGTAGAAGTGGCACCGATCTATGATCCATCCGAGCAAACTGCGAATACGGCGAGCAAGCTGATTCGCGAAATGATTCTAGGATGGGTTCAAAAAGGTTAATGATGGAAGACATGACTGTTCCTGTTTTTGTAGCGGGAATGGTCTTTTTTTATCCATGGATAAGAATTAATGGCTCTTTTTGAATAATTCCGCCCAATGAGTCATTATTGCGTTAATATCAAATGGATTGCAACAACATGATTTCGACAGTTTATCCTCACACTTTTGGATTAACACATTATTTTCCGCTCCAAGTTGAAACTTCCTTGAAGAATATTTATACTTATAAAGTTAAGAACGACATGATGAAGGAAGTGTAGCTTTGACTCTTCATGATATAGATAAGCATGCTATTAAAGTGACTTTACAGACAAAAATCAAGCACGGTTCAGAAACGGAAACGTATGAGCTGGTCACATTTGGTACAAAAATGTATAAAGGTGCAGATTTATATTTGCAATATAAAGAGGAAAATGAAACCGGTCAAACACAAACGACCATCAAACACAAACCGGATGAAACGATCCTGCTTAGAAATGGTGCCATTAAAATGAGGCAGCTTTTCCGCCTGCAGGAAGCGACAAATGGGCATTACGAAAGTATATATGGCAGGTTAGGATTACGGACGACCGCGAAGAAGATCCATCATCAATGGGATGAGCAGGCCAAGCAAGGGAAACTTGTCCTTAAATATACGTTACATATGCAGGGAAGCGAACCTGGTCAATATGAGATGACGATTTCCTACAAGGAGGAAGCATAACGCATGAATATAGTAAAAGAGGTACAGGAAAAACTGAAAGAAGAGATTAAAGCGGCAGTCATTAAAGCTGGTTTAGCAACGGAAGAGCAAATTCCAAATGTTGTATTGGAACTGCCAAGAGATAAGACACACGGAGATTATTCCACGAATATGGCCATGCAATTAACGAAGATTGCAAAGAAAGCGCCAAAGGTGATAGCAGAGGCAATCATCGAAAACTTTGACAACTCAAAAGCATCCATCGAAAAAATTGAAATAGCAGGACCGGGTTTCATCAACTTCTACATGAATAATGCTTATTTGACAGAATTGGTTCCTGTCATTTTGAAAGTGGATGAAGCATATGGGGAAAGTGACTTTGGTAAAGGCGAAAAAATCCAAGTGGAGTTCGTTTCCGCAAACCCGACCGGTGATCTCCATCTTGGTCATGCCCGTGGTGCAGCAGTAGGTGATACGTTATGTAATATCCTCTCTAAAGCCGGTTACGATGTTTCACGTGAATACTATATCAATGATGCCGGAAATCAAATCAATAATTTGGCCATTTCCATAGAAGCCCGTTATTTCCAGGCACTTGGCCTCGAAAAGGATATGCCTGAGGGCGGTTATCATGGCGAAGATATCATTGGCATCGGTAAGACACTTGCAAGTGAGTATGGGGATAAATATGTAAATGTCGATGAGAAGGAACGTTTTGAATTTTTCCGTGAGTACGGCTTGAAATATGAAATGGAAAAACTGAAAACGGACTTGGGTAATTTCCGTGTCGGATTTGATGTATGGTACTCCGAAACATCCCTTTATCAAGACGGTAAAATTGATGAAGCACTTAAAGTGTTGAGGGAAAGGGGCCATGTTTACGAGGAAGATGGGGCTACATGGTTCCGCTCTACGGAATTAGGCGATGATAAAGACCGGGTGCTTATTAAGCAGGATGGGTCTTACACATATTTGACACCGGATATTGCCTATCACCGTAATAAATTGGAGCGCGGCTTTGAAACGCTGATCAATATCTGGGGTGCAGACCACCACGGGTATATACCGCGCATGAAAGCGGCGATCGAAGCATTAGGGTACAACCGCGAGCAGCTTGAAGTGGAAATCATCCAGCTTGTTCACCTGTACAAGGATGGCGAGAAAATGAAGATGAGTAAACGTACCGGTAAAGCAGTTACGATGCGTGACCTGATTGATGAAGTGGGTCTGGATGCAACACGTTATTTCTTTGCAATGAGAAGTGCGGATACTCATATGGATTTCGATTTGGATCTTGCAGTATCACAGTCCAATGAAAACCCGGTTTATTATGCACAGTATGCCCACGCCCGTATTTCCAGCATTTTACGCCAAGGTGTGGAACAAGGGATCAGCTATGAAGGAGTCAATGATTTCTCTGCCCTATCTACTGAAAAAGAAGTGGAGCTTTTGAAGAAATTAGGAGAATTCCCGCAGGCAATAGCGGAAGCAGCCGAAAAACGGATGCCTCACCGTATGACGAACTATATATTCGACCTGGCCTCTACATTCCACAGTTTCTACAATGCAGATAAGGTTCTGGATGTGGAAGAAATGGAAAGAAGTAAGGCGCGTCTTGGACTGGTCAAATCCGTCCAAATTACGTTAAAGAATGCATTGGCCATCATCGGGGTTTCGGCACCGGAAAAAATGTAATGGAAAAAGCGGCTGTTTCGAGCGAAACAGCCGTTTTTTTAGGTTATTTAGCACTCAATGGCTCCGCCGCTCACCCTTTTTACACCTCGAATTTTAGCCATATCTTCAATCAGCTGTAACATTGCCCGATCCTTCATCTTGGCCTCGATCATGAAATCCGCGTCCTGTCCAAGATCCTTAAGCACTTTAAAAAGGGGCATGATGAAGTCCAAATCGATATAATCTGCATGCGAGCGAAATTCACCTGCCGATTTTGGGGATGAAATATGGACCTTTGGTACCGCCCCTGCTTGATTCCAAGTGGTGAACACCTCGGTGAGCAGCTCGTTAAGCGACTCATCCGAAAGGTTTGCGAGATGATGGTGATAATCGAATACAAGCGGGATGCCCTCCCTTTTACATACGCCGAGGGTTTCAGATGCTGTATAGGTTTTATCATCATTCTCCAAAGTCATTCTTTCCTTGATGTGCATAGGCAGCGATTTAAGGTTGTCATGAACCCTTACAAGGGCGGACTCTTTATCACCATAGGCCCCACCGACATGGATATTGATGAAAGAGGTGTCCGCAATGCCCATTGCATCAAGCATTTTATAATGGAACTCCATATCTTTCACTGCATTTTGTGTGATCTCGGGCTTAGGGCTGGTGAACAGCGTAAACTGATTGGGATGAAAGCTGAGCCTCATCTTGTGTGCAGTGGCCCAATCGCCAAGCTGTTTCCACTCTTTCTTAAAAGGAGTAACGAAATCCCATTCTATTTCGGGATGTGTGGCTAAAGGAACAATGGAACTGGACATCCGGTATACTTCTATTTGGTGTGCCGTGTTATATTGAAGGACCCTTAAGGTATTTTCAATGTTCTGCCTTGTCACATCCAGGAGCTTTTCCATTCCTTTTTCTGCGCCAAGTGTGCTATATCGCTTGAAAGTAAGTGTCTTAGCCGGAGAAGCCTCCCATAAACAGGTGGCATTGGATACGAACCCAAATCTTATTTTCATTATATTTTTCTCCTTGAGCAAAGGGTTGTCAAAGAAAAGGAGAAAGGATGGAAGCCAGCGATTCTTTTGCTGAACGGACTACATTCATACTGGAAAGAGCGTCCCCGTTCAGCGGCTTGGATTCGGCCAGGTCCACTGCCAATTCCTTTTCTACATCTTTTATAAATGTCCGGTCAAATACGATGCAGTTCATTTCACTATTTAAAAAACAACTGCGTTTATCAAAATTAGCCGTACCGATATCACACATTATATCATCGATCAATATCACTTTAGAATGGTAGAACCCTCTTTGAAATTGCATGATTTCCGCCCCGTCTTTTAATAGTACCCGAAAATAGGGAAAAGAAGCTTCCTTTACAAGGGCGTGGTCTGAAATTTCAGGTACGATGACCGTAACGGAAACATTGCGTGCAAGGGCATCCCTTAATTCCTGAAATAAAGTTTCACTGGGAATGAAGTATGGAGTCCCGATAATGATTTTTTTAGTCGCTTGACGAATCATGTGTGTCAGTGACTGTTCAAGATCACTGCCATTCGTGACGACAAACTGATGGGCCTGCGTCCCGGGAGTCAATGTCGGAAAATAGGCAGGCGTTCCTCTGTAATCCTCGTTTGTATCATAGAGCCAATCCGAGAGGAAGACTTCCTGAAGGTCCTTTACACCTTCCCCGGTCATTTTTAAATGGTAATCCCTCCATGGGTTCAGCTTCTCCCCTTGGTTTATATACTCCTTACCGATATTAAAGCCGCCAAGATAGCCGATTTTTCCATCTATCACCGAGATCTTACGGTGATTTCTTTTTTGTATGGTATAGAAAAGGAAGGGGAGTTTCGGTTTAAAGCTGAAAGAAAAATGAACGCCGCTTTCAGTCAGCTCCTGAATGGTTTGGCGGGACATCTTTTTACTCCCTATCCAATCGACTAAAAGCCGCACTTCCACGCCCTCTTCCGCTTTTGACTGCAGTAACTTCAAAAAGTCCTTGCTGAATTTATCATTTTTTACTATATAAAAAAGGATATGGATGGAATCCTGAGCTTGCCTGACTTCCTTGATATAATCTTCAAACAGGATTTTCCCTGATGTGAATACAGTCATTTCGCTATTCCGAGGCGGATATTTAATGTTGGTTGCGTGCTTCAAATAACGCTTATGCCCTACCCTAAGATCAACCCAGCACCAAGAGAAGATCAATAAAAATATAGAGGCAATCGTAGTGATTATCTTCAAAAAAAATCCCCCCTAAATGATTATATTTAGTTTGGCTCTAATTCCCTGTCAGTAACCATTAAAAAGGGGGAAAGGGTCTTCATTTTTTTTGAATGCAGAAGGGTAATGCATGGATTTGTCGAATTATATAATTAAGGGGCAGAAAAATTAAATGGTTTTTAAAAGAAAAAAGTTGACTGAATGCTCATTCATTATATAATGGAATTAATCAAATTTCAGAAAAATGCCAAATTTCCCATAATGGTACCTGGCATTTTGCAATTTACTAAAGAGGGGGAAAGACTGCATGGAAATGAATGGTTTACTGTGGATCAACTTAGTTGCATTCCTGCTTGTAACCGCTTACGCCGCCGGTTTGTTTGTCTATTTGATAAAGACTCGTATTGCTTATATAAAACTTGGCAAAAAAGTGGAATTCGATAACCGTGTGAAAGACCGTCTTGTCAAAATAGGGATTTATGTATTTGGACAGAAGAAACTCTTTAAAGATAAAAAGAGCGGGATCATTCATGCCTTGTTATTTTATGGTTTCATATTAGTGCAATTTGGCGCACTTGATTTTTTCGTTAAAGGCTTAAGGCCGGGGTGGCATTTACCGTTCGGCCCTGTTTATCCGGCCTTTACTTTCTTCCAGGAAATTGTGACGCTTACCGTTCTTGTTGCAATCCTATGGGCGGCATACCGCCGTTATGTCGAAAAGCTCGTTCGCTTGAAAAGGGATTTCAAAGCAGGTTTGGTTGTCATCTTCATTACCGGTATCATGATCACCGTATTACTGGGGAATGGTATGGGAATGATCTGGCATGGACACGATGCAACCTGGTCAGAGCCAGTCGCATCGAGCATCGCATTTCTATTCGGCTGGATGGGGACAACAGCGGCAACCGTCGTTTTTTATGTAGCTTGGTGGCTGCATTTACTGATCATATTATCTTTCCTTGTTTATATCCCGCAATCTAAGCACGCTCATTTGATTGCCGGTCCGATAAATGTATTCCTTAATCGCCTGGACAATCCGGGGAAATTGAAACCGGTTGATTTGGAAGAAGAGATTCTCGACAAAGAAGGCAATCAATATTACGGTGCCAAATATATCGAGGACTTGACGCAATATCAAATGGTGGACCTCTATGCCTGTGTGGAGTGCGGTCGCTGTACGAATATGTGCCCGGCTACAGGTACCGGGAAAATGCTGTCCCCGATGGATATCATAATCAAGATGCGTGACCATTTAACAAATACAGGCGCTGCCGTTACAACGAAGCAGCCATGGGTTCCATCTTTTGTTTTTGGAAATACGAAGGGAAATAAGATCGCTTTGGCTGGTGCCGCGCAGGGGGCGCAGGAATCAGCTGCAGCAACAGAAGCATACAGTCCGAGCCTGATTGGCGAAGTCATTACGGAAGAAGAACTTTGGGCTTGCACCACATGCCGGAACTGTGAAGATCAATGCCCGGTAATGAATGAACATGTCGACAAAATCATTGATATGCGCCGTTATCTAGTGCTTACTGAGGGCAGACTTGATCCCGATGCACAGCGTGCCATGACCAATATCGAGCGTCAAGGGAACCCGTGGGGATTGAATCGTAAAGAGAGAGAAGATTGGCGAAGCCTTCGGGAAGATGTCAGCGTCCCAACCGTGAAGGAATTAAAAAAGGCAGACGAAGAATTCGAGTATTTATTTTGGGTGGGGTCAATGGGGTCGTACGATAACCGAAGCCAGAAGATTGCCCTTTCCTTTGCTAAATTATTGAATGAAGCGGGCGTCACATTTGCAATTCTCGGAAATAAGGAGAAAAACTCAGGGGATACTCCACGTCGATTGGGTAATGAGTTTGTTTTTCAGGAACTTGCCATGAAAAATATAGAAGAATTCCAGAAGAATGAAATAACGAAAATCGTGACGATCGATCCGCATGCATACAATATCTTTAAGAATGAATATCCGGATTTTGGCTTGGAAGCGGAAGTGTATCACCATACTGAGCTGTTGGCAAAACTTGTCAGTGAAGGCAGGCTGGTACCGCAGTATCCGGTGAATGAGACGATTACATTCCACGATTCCTGTTACTTGGGAAGGTACAATGAAGTTTACAGCCCGCCGCGTGAAATCTTACAATCCATTGATGGAGTGAAACTTATTGAGATGGAGCGTAACCGTGAGAAGGGTATGTGCTGCGGGGCTGGAGGCGGTTTGATGTGGATGGAAGAAGAAACTGGAAACCGCATTAATGTGGCCCGTACCGAACAAGCGCTGGCCGTCAGTCCAACAGTGATCAGCTCAGGATGTCCTTATTGCCTGACCATGCTATCTGATGGGACGAAAGCAAAAGAAGTTGAGGAAAATGTTAAAACGTATGATGTAGCTGAACTACTCGAAAAAGCGGTCATTGGTGAAAATAAATCGATTGCCTCTTAATTTTAAATGGAATAGCCTGCTTCCTCTAAATGAGATTCAAATGGGAGCAGGCAATATTTTCAATATTTATAAGCTGAATATTTTCATTTTTGAGAAAAATGTGTAATATAATATAATATTAAGCGCTTACAACACTATTTTTTTAACTCCAAATTGAGCGAGCGTTCAATCAATGTTACTTATAGGGGGAAATAATGATGGCGAAAACAGTGATTATTAGCGGTGTGAGAACACCTTTTGGTAAATTCGGCGGTGGTCTTAGCAGTTTGACGGCATCACAACTTGGTGGAATAGCAATCAAAGAGGCACTTGTTCGGGCAGGGATTGAAGGAAGCCAAGTGGACGAGGTCATCATGGGGAATGTGCTTCAAGCAGGCCAAGGCCAAATACCGTCCCGCCAGGCAGCCCGTCATGCTGGATTGCCTTGGGAAGTGAAAACGGAAACCATTAATAAAGTATGCGCATCAGGACTTCGCAGTGTCACATTGGCTGATCAGATCATTCGCTTAGGTGAAGAAGAAATCATTGTTGCCGGCGGAATGGAATCGATGAGCAATGCACCTTATATCCTACCGAAAGCAAGGTGGGGCCTAAGGATGGGTGATGGGGAACTGAAGGATACGATGATATCGGATGGACTTAGCTGCAGTTTTACGGGCGTCCATATGGGGACCTACGGTAACAGTACAGCCGAGGATCTTGAAATCACCCGTGAGGAACAAGATAACTGGGCTTATGAGAGTCACCAAAAAGCGATAAAAGCAATCGATGGCGGAATTCTCGCAGAAGAAATCATTTCCGTACAGGTGCCGGTCCGAAAAGGCGAACCAATTACCATCGAACATGATGAAGCCCCAAGAAAAGATACATCTGCCGGAAAGTTGGCTAAACTAGGTCCAGCTTTCAATAATGCGGGGACCATTACGGCTGGTAATGCACCCGGTGTCAATGACGGGGCAGGTGCACTCGTATTGATGAGTGAGGAACGTGCTGAAAAAGAAGGGAAAACGCCTTTTGCCTATATTTTAGCTCATGCAGAAGTGGCAGTGGAAGCAAAGGACTTCCCTAAAACGCCAGGTCTGGTCATAAATGAACTTCTGAAGAAGACAGGTAAATCGATAGAGGAAATTGATTTATTTGAAGTGAATGAAGCATTTGCTGCGGTTGCATTGGCCAGCGGGAAAATTGCCAACATCGAGCCGGGAAAAGTGAATGTAAACGGAGGGGCTGTAGCATTAGGTCACCCGATCGGGGCAAGTGGTGCCCGCATCATCATTACGCTGATGCATGAACTGAAACGCCGCGGAGGGGGATTGGGCATCGCAGCGATCTGCAGTGGCGGCGGTCAGGGAGATGCCATTTTAATAGAAGTGCCTAAGCAAGGATAATAGTTTCATAGATAAATGAGGAGGGATATTCCCATGGGCATTCAAAAAGTGATGGTCATTGGTGCGGGACAGATGGGATCTGGCATTGCCCAGGTCTGTGCAATGAGCGGTTATGAAGTTCTTTTACACGATTTAAAAGATGAGTATGTAGAAAAGGGTTTAGGGACTATTGCCAAAAACCTATCGCGGCAGGTTGAAAAAGGGAAAATGGAATCCGAGGAGAAGGATGCAATCCTTTCCCGGCTTACTTCCTCAACGAATTTGAAAAATGCAGCTGCAGTAGATTTGGTGATTGAAGCGGCAGTGGAAAACATGGAAATAAAAACAAGAATATTCGCCGAGTTGGATGAAATCACGCCCCGGCACGTCATTCTTGCATCCAATACTTCTTCGCTACCGATTACCGAGATAGCCGCTGCCACGAAAAGGCCGGAAAAGGTAATTGGCATGCACTTTATGAACCCGGTTCCAGTCATGAAGCTGGTTGAGGTCATCCGCGGCCTTGCTACAGCGGATGAAGTTTATCAAGAGGTTGAAAAGATGGCTGAATCCTTGAATAAGGTACCGGTGGAAGTCAATGATTTTCCAGGTTTTGTAGCGAATCGGATCTTGATGCCGATGATCAATGAGGCCATCTATACACTTTATGAGGGCGTCGCTACTAAAGAAGCGATCGATGACGTAATGAAACTGGGCATGAACCATCCGATGGGCCCGCTTACGCTAGCTGACTTCATCGGCCTGGATACATGCTTGTATATAATGGAAACCCTTCACCAAGGACTGGGAGACGATAAATACCGACCGTGTCCGCTGTTAAGGAAATATGTAAAGGCTGGGTGGTTAGGCAAGAAATCAGGACGGGGCTTTTATGAATATAACTAATCATGGAAAGATGTGCAGCCAGGGGGGATGAAGGATGGATTTCAAGTTTACCGAAGAACATGAAATGATGCGGAAAATGGTAAGCGCTTTTGCGGAGAAAGAGATCACTCCTCATATCGAGGCAATGGAAACAGGCGTGTTTCCAAAAACGATTCTTCAAAAAATGGGTGAGCTTGGTTTGATGGGAATTCCGATTTCAGAAGAATACGGTGGCGCGGGTATGGACTTCATGTCTTATATCATTGCCATCAATGAGATTTCCAAAGTAAGTCCCACTCTCGGTGTCATACTGTCCGTTCATACATCTGTTGGCACAAATCCAATCGTTTATTTTGGAACGGAAGAGCAGAAGCGAAAGTATGTGCCTAAGTTAGCCGCTGGTAAAAATTTAGGGGCCTTTTGTTTGACTGAGCAAAGCTCAGGTTCTGATGCTGCGAGTTTGAAATCGAAGGCAGTGGCAGTAAAGGAAGGCGGACAATATCGAATAAATGGGTCCAAGGTTTTTATCACCAATGGCGGGGAAGCGGATGTGTTCATTGTTTTTGCCTCGACCGACCCTCAAAAGGGAAGCAAGGGAATCTCTGCTTTTGTCGTGGAAAAAGGGACGCCAGGTTTAATCATCGGAAAAGACGAACGTAAAATGGGCCTTCATGGCTCGAGCACCGTGCAGGTAACATTCGAGGATATGAAAGTCCCTGCAGCCAATCTCCTTGGCAAAGAAGGTGAAGGCTTTAAGATCGCCATGGCCAACTTGGATGCTGGAAGGATCGGGATTGCCGCTCAAGCGCTGGGAATTGCTGAGGGTGCCATGGAACATGCTGTCCGATATGCAAAAAGCAGGGAGCAATTCGGAAAACCCATTGCAGAACAGCAAGGGATTGGTTTCAAACTGGCCGAAATGGCAACGGGCATAGAAGCTTCGAGGCTACTCGTCTATCGGGCGGCATATTTACGCTCGCAGGGGTTGAATTGCGGTAAAGAGGCTGCAATGGCTAAGCTATTCGCTTCGAGGACGGCCGTTGAGGTGGCGATAGAAGCAGTCCAGGTGTTCGGAGGCTATGGATATACAACGGATTATCCGGTCGAACGATATTTCAGGGATGCGAAGGTAACTGAAATTTATGAGGGTACAAGCGAAATACAGAGAATGGTCATCAGTAAAAATCTATAATTACGAGATATTTAGGAGGCATTGTCATGCAATTTAAACTAACGGAAGAACATGAAATGATCAGGAAAATGGTGCGCGACTTTGCCCAGAATGAAGTGGCTCCGACTGCTGCCGAGAGGGATGAAGAAGAACGATTCGACCGTGAAATCTTCGATAAAATGGCTGAACTTGGATTGACAGGGATTCCGTGGCCTGAGGAATACGGCGGAATCGGAAGTGATTACTTAGCGTATTGCATAGCGATTGAGGAACTTTCCCGCGTTTGCGCTTCTACTGGGGTGACATTATCAGCCCATACTTCACTCGCAGGATGGCCAATATATAAGTTTGGCACTGAAGAACAAAAACAAAAATACCTTCGCCCGATGGCACAGGGTGAAAAAATCGGTGCATATGGCCTGACTGAGCCTAGCTCAGGCTCAGACGCTGGCGGGATGAGAACGACTGCAAAGCTTGTGGGTGATGAATATGTTATCAGCGGTTCCAAAATCTTCATTACGAACGGCGGGATTGCGGATACATATGTCGTCTTTGCCTTGACAGATCCTGAATCGAAGCAAAAAGGAACGAGTGCTTTTATCATTGAAAAGGACTTCCCGGGCTTCAGTGTTGGTAAAAAAGAGAAGAAGCTTGGAATCCGTTCATCACCGACTACGGAAATCATCTTTGATGAGTGCCGTGTTCCTAAAGAAAATCTCCTTGGAAAAGAAGGGGAAGGCTTTAAAATCGCGATGATGACGCTTGATGGCGGCCGTAATGGAATTGCAGCCCAGGCTGTAGGGATAGCCCAAGGTGCATTGGATGCCGCGGTTGATTATGCAAAAGAGCGCGTCCAATTCGGCAAGCCAATTTCTGCACAGCAAGGAATCGGTTTTAAATTGGCGGATATGGCAACGGGTGTCGAGGCTTCAAGGCTATTAACCTATCAGGCTGCCTGGTTGGAATCAGTGGGCCTTCCTTATGGGAAAGAGTCGGCCATGTCCAAACTCTTTGCTGGAGATACAGCAATGAAAGTGACGACGGAGGCCGTGCAGGTTTTCGGGGGCTATGGATATACAAAAGATTATCCAGTGGAGCGGTATATGCGCGATGCGAAAATAACCCAGATTTACGAAGGGACACAGGAAATTCAAAAGCTGGTCATCTCACGGATGGTTACTAAATAGGGTTGAAACTGCGGTTTTCCGATGAGGCTCTGCCTTTACCGGAATTCCCTTTTCAATTTCTTCAGAATGTCTTTGATTAATGAATAATGGGCTTTCAAAAGGAGTTTGGAAATGGAAAAAAGAGAGGTTCTTGCATCTGTAAAGGATGAGCGGCTGGTTGAAAAAAGGCGTACGCAAATGATTAAAGGAGCTGTAACCCTTTTTAAAGAAAAGGGATTTCATCGTACGACTACCAGGGAAATTGCCAAAGCTGCAGGCTTTAGCATCGGCACATTATACGAGTATATCCGGACCAAGGAAGATATATTATATCTCGTTTGTGACTTTATCTATGATGAAGTCCAGGAAAAGCTTCAGAAGGAAATAGAACAGAGTGATGGGACACTTGAAAGCTTGAAGCTGACGATCGCCTATTTTTATAAAGTGATGGATGATATGCAGGACGAAGTGCTTGTCATGTATCAGGAAGTGAAGGCCCTGACGAAAGATGCTTTACCATATGTTCTGAATAAAGAACTTCGGATGGTGGGCATGTTCGAAAAAGTGATAACGAAATGTGTTGAGAATGGGGAGCTATCATTAACGGAAAAACAAATAAGCCTTGTTTCACATAACATTTTCGTACAGGGACAGATGTGGAGTTTTAGAAGATGGGCTTTGCATAAACAGTACACGCTTCAAGAGTATGTTGAACTGCAGACGCAATTATTGATTCAAAATGTATCGGGTTCCAAAGTGCACTGATATAAATAAGTTTCAATAAGGGGGAGCTACATGAGTACAGTTGAGGTGTATAAACCGAAGAACCATATTAGATTCGTTACAGCTTCGAGTTTATTTGATGGACATGATGCATCCATCAATATAATGAGGAGAATCCTTCAGTCCAGCGGGGCGGAAGTTATTCACCTAGGTCATAATCGTTCGGTGGAAGAAATCGTGAATGCGGCCATCCAGGAAGATGTCCAAGGCATAGCCATGTCATCTTACCAAGGCGGACATGTGGAATATTTTAAATATATGTATGACCTGCTGATGGAAAAGGGAGCCGGGCACATTCGGATTTTTGCCGGCGGTGGCGGGGTCATCATCCCTAGGGAAATTAAAGAACTCCATGATTATGGAATTGCCCGTATCTTTTCGCCTGATGAAGGGAGGGAATATGGGCTTCAAGGAATGATAAACGTTTTGATGGAGGAGTGTGATTTCTCGACAGTCAAACCATCTTTACAGGAACGTTTTGATGAATTGATTGCCGGGGGAACGAATGCCATTGCCCAATTCATTACCTTTGCCGAAAATAGACTCGATGTTTCACAGGAATCAGCGGCAGCGGTGGAGAGTCTTTTTGAGCAGATCAAGACTTCCGAAAAGAAGGTTCCTGTTCTGGGAATCACGGGGACTGGCGGAGCTGGAAAAAGTTCATTGACTGATGAATTGATACGAAGGTTCATTAACGAAATTCCGGACGAGAGAGTCGCCATTCTATCTGTAGACCCGACCAAACAGAAAACGGGCGGTGCCCTTCTTGGTGACAGGATCAGAATGAACTCGATCTTTTCAGATCGTGTTTATATGCGGAGCCTAGCCACGCGCCATTCAAAAAGTGAGCTGTCTTTGGCGATAAAGGATGCCATTTCCGTCGTGAAGGCAGCAGGCTTCGATTTAATCATCGTTGAAACGAGCGGGATCGGTCAGGGTGATGCAGAAATTGCCGAAATATGCGATGTTTCCATGTATGTAATGACGAGTGAATTCGGTGCTCCTTCGCAACTTGAAAAAATCGATATGATTGATTATGCAGACTTGATAGTCATTAACAAATACGAGCGCAAAGGTTCCGAGGATGCAAAAAACCAAGTTCAAAAGCAATACCAAAGAAGCCGTACGCTTTTTGATCAAGATCCATCTGAAATGCCAGTATACGGTACAATCGCTTCCCAATTCAATGACCCAGGCACCAATGCATTATTTGCCGCACTGATTGAAAGGCTTAATGAAAAATCAGGAACGGCTTGGAGTACGGCCTTTTCGAAAGAAGCGGATGTTTACAAACAAAATGTCATCATTCCCACTGACCGCCGGTATTATTTACGTGAAATCAGTGATACGGTCAGATCGTATCATAAGCGTGCCGCTGAACAAGTGCGTATTGCCCGGAGGCTTTTCCAGCTTGAAGGAGCCATTGATGCAGTTAAGGAACATGATAACGACGGCGATATGGTGGCTTCTTTAGAAAAACTGAAAAAGGAAACCGCTTCGAATTTATCACCTGAATCTAAAAAAATCCTTTCTGGATGGATGGATTTAAAAGAAAAGTATGCAGGAGAGCAGTTTGTAACGAAAGTCAGGGATAAAGAAATCGTCACAAAGCTGAAAACGAAAAGTTTATCAGGTTTAATGATCCCGAGAGTATCACTGCCGAAATATGTGGATTATGGAGAGATTTTGGGATGGGTATTCCGTGAGAACGTTCCGGGCTTCTTTCCTTACACAGCGGGAGTTTTTCCGTTCAAGCGTGAAGGGGAAGACCCGAAGCGGCAATTTGCCGGTGAAGGATCGCCCGACCGTACCAACAGGCGTTTTCATTATTTATCAAAGGATGATACTGCTAAACGGCTTAGCACGGCTTTCGACTCTGTAACTTTATATGGCGAGGACCCTGATCACCGGCCTGATATCTATGGAAAGGTAGGGGAAAGCGGAGTCAGCATCTGCACGTTGGATGACATGAAAAAGCTGTATGCAGGTTTTGATCTTTGCCACCCCTCAACCTCTGTATCCATGACCATCAATGGACCGGCACCAATCATTTTGGCCATGTATATGAATACGGCAGTCGATCAGCAGATTCAACGGAAAGAAGAAGAGCTAGGCCGTCCCCTTACAGATGCCGAAGCTGAAGAAGTGCAGGCTTATACGCTTCAGACGGTACGCGGTACTGTTCAGGCGGATATTCTGAAAGAGGACCAAGGCCAGAATACATGCATCTTCTCTACGGAATTTGCTTTAAGGTTAATGGGCGACATTCAAGCCTATTTCATCGATCGCAAAGTCAGGAACTATTACTCTGTATCCATTTCTGGCTATCACATTGCAGAAGCGGGTGCCAACCCAATTTCACAGCTGGCTTTTACATTAGCGAATGGCTTTACTTACATCGAATATTATTTAAGCCGCGGAATGAATATTGATGACTTTGCCCCGAATTTGTCGTTCTTCTTCTCAAATGGGCTCGACCCGGAATATACGGTGATCGGGAGGGTGGCAAGAAGGATCTGGGCGACAGTCATGCGGGATAAATATGGTGCGAACGACCGCAGCCAGAAGCTCAAATATCATATACAGACCTCCGGGCGCTCGCTTCATGCCCAAGAAATTGATTTTAATGATATCAGAACGACACTTCAAGCTTTAATGGCACTGCAGGACAACTGTAATTCCCTGCATACTAATGCGTATGATGAAGCCATCACGACGCCTACTGAAGAATCCGTTCGCCGGGCAATGGCCATCCAAATGATCATTACGAAGGAACATGGTCTCTCAAAAAATGAAAACCCGATGCAAGGTGCCTTCATCGTGGAGGAATTGACGGATCTGGTCGAAGAGGCCGTCCTGCAGGAGTTCGATCGCATCAATGATCGAGGCGGTGTGCTGGGTGCAATGGAGACGCAGTATCAGCGCGGGAAAATCCAGGATGAATCGATGCATTACGAAATGAAAAAGCATACGGGAGAATTGCCGATCATCGGTGTCAATACGTATTTGAATCCAAATCCTCCTTCCGAAGAAGCGGTGAACAGCATGGAAATTGCCCGTGCAACCAAGGAAGAAAAGGAAGGGCAAATCATAAATCTCCGGGCATTCCAGGAAAGAAATAAGGAGTTCACGGATGAAGCGTTAACTAAACTGAAATTGGCAGCCATGAATGGGGAAAATATCTTTGCTGAGCTCATGAACTGCGTGAGGGTGGCCAGTCTGGGTCAGATAACGAGGGCGTTATATGATGTCGGCGGTCAATACCGAAGAAATATGTAAACTAAAGAAGGGGGCTCCGAACGTTTAGGGGCCCTTTTTTTTAATAATTCCCGTCTTTTTTAACAAAATGAAGATTTTACCTTATAATTATTTGGAAAAGGGGCAAAAATGAAGAATCAGCCCTATTGGAGTTGAGAAAATGAACCTGAAAATGATTGGGTTGATCATAGGTTACATTCTTGCCATCATTTTTTTATTTGAGCTGTATGAGCATCAACTGGGTGCCATTTCTTTTTTTATCCTGACTGTTGTCTTTTTTACGGCAGCCTATCGTCAGAAATCGAAAAAGAAAAAAAAGGAATGATCTTTAGCTTTTGGTTTCCTGTGAATGATAGACAATAAGGTAAATCTGTGAAAGTATCATATAGAACTAGCATAAACCCATTTAGATTGTTTATAATGGAGTATATGTCTAGCAGGAATTGTCGTTATTTTATCGAACTACTGTTTTAGATTATTTTTTTATGTGAAAAAACACGGAATTCAGTGTTTGAATAGAGAAGGGAAGTGCGGAATTTGAGTTTAAAACAATACTCAAAAGAGCAATTATTGGAAATGTCCTTAATAGAGATGGCATATGATTTGTTAGTTGAAAGAAATGAACCGATTCCATTTAAAGACTTAATTAGTGAATTAGCTTCGCTGCACCATTTATCCAAAGCGGAAGTGGAAAAGAAAATTGCCCAATTCTATACGGATTTAAATGTGGATGGCCGTTTCACTTCACTTGGAGACAACCGCTGGGGATTGAAAACTTGGTACCCGGTTGACCAAATCGAGGAAGAAGTCGTACATGTTGTAAAACCTAAAAAGAAAAAGAAAGCCAAAAAGGCTGCTGTCGTCATCGATGATTTCGATGAACTTGAAGACGAAGACCTTGACTTTGAAGAAGATATCGATGATCTGGACGAGGATGAAGATGACGACGATGATGATATTCTAGGTACTCCAGTCATCGACGAAGTGCTTTTGGATGATGACGTGGATGATGACGACGATCTGGAAGAAGAAATAATCGAAGATGATGCATTTGTCCTGGAAGATGATGAGGACGAAGATGAAGACGAAGATGACTTGGATGACTTGAATGAAGAGGATGAGAAATAAATAATCGCCCTTGACTTTTTAAGGCGAAATTTGTAGAATCATTTTTGGGCTCCTTAAAAAAGGACACAATGATTAAATTATATCGCTCCCTTACTTTTTTGTAAGCGGAGCGTTTTTGTTTTTAATGATGGAATGAATAAATGACATCATTTTTTTATTTTTAAAAATGATTTCTCGTAGAATTGTAAAAACTATAGAGAACATATTTATGTTAACTGTCATTTAAGGAAATTTATTCTTGTTCATGTATCCTGCATGACTCTCACTAAAGACCTTTAAGTGATTAATGGTTTGTACTGGTTACGGTTTTTAGCTTTTAACCGCCCTTTTGGCGGAAGATTTGATTCAGGTTCCGATCTAATGATGGGAAGAACTGAATTGGAAGAAATCATTCTATTAGGAGGATATAAGATGACAAAATATATTTTTGTGACAGGTGGAGTAGTTTCTTCCTTGGGAAAAGGGATTACGGCCGCTTCTTTAGGAAGATTATTAAAAAATAGGGGATTGAATGTTACGATCCAGAAGTTTGACCCTTATATCAACTTGGATCCTGGTACGATGAGTCCATATCAACATGGTGAAGTGTTTGTAACGGATGATGGTGCTGAAACGGATTTGGATTTGGGGCACTATGAGCGTTTCATCGATATCAACCTTGGTAAACACAGCAATGTGACTACAGGCAGAATTTATTCAACCGTCCTGAGAAAAGAACGCCGCGGAGATTATCTAGGTGGAACGGTTCAAGTCATTCCCCATATCACGAATGAAATTAAAGAACGGGTTTTCCGTTCAGGCAATGAAACGAATGCCGACATAGTCATCACTGAAATTGGCGGTACTGTAGGGGATATCGAGTCTCTTCCATTCCTTGAAGCGATTCGCCAAATCAAGAGTGATATCGGCATCAATAATGTTATGTATATCCACTGTACATTGGTTCCTTACATCAAAGCTGCAGGTGAAATGAAAACAAAACCGACACAGCATAGTGTAAAAGAATTACGCAGTCTTGGCATTCAGCCAAATATCATCGTTGCACGTACAGAAAGCCCGATTTCACAAGATATGAAGGATAAAATCGCTTTATTCTGCGATATCGATAAAAATTCTGTTATCGAATGTCTTGATGCGGATACACTTTACTCGATCCCTCTAGCGCTTCAAGCACAAAATATGGACCAAATCGTTTGTGATCACTTGCAATTGGACTGTGGCGAAGCGGATATGGAAGATTGGAAGGAACTAGTCAAAAAGGTTACTTCTTTATCAAAGAAAACGAAAATCGCCTTAGTCGGAAAATATGTTGAATTGCAAGATGCTTATCTTTCTGTAGTGGAAGCACTTAAGCATGCTGGTTACGCATTTGATGCAGATGTTGAAATCGACTGGGTGAATTCCGAAGATGTAACTAAAGAAAATGTTGCAGAACTTCTTCAAGATGCAGATGGAATCCTTGTACCTGGAGGTTTTGGAGATCGTGGAATCGAAGGGAAAATTGCAGCGACTGAATTTGCCCGCACGACAAAAAAACCTTTCTTCGGAATTTGCTTAGGCATGCAGTTGGCGTCCATTGAGTATGCACGCAACGTCCTGGGATTGCCAGAAGCACATTCAGCTGAAATTAAGGAGGATACTCCTGATCCAATCATCGATCTTCTTCCTGAGCAGAAGGATGTAGAAGATTTGGGCGGAACACTGCGTCTTGGTCTGTATCCATGTAAGCTTATCGAAGGTACTAAAGCATACGAAGCTTATAATGACGAGGTTGTTTATGAACGTCACCGTCACCGTTATGAATTCAATAACCACTACCGTCAAGCTATGGAAGAGGCAGGATTCGTGTTCTCCGGTACAAGTCCAGATGGCCGTCTAGTCGAAATCATTGAACTGAAAGATCATCCTTGGTTTGTGGCTTCCCAATTCCATCCGGAATTCACGTCACGTCCTAACCGTCCACAGCCGCTATTCCGCGACTTTGTCGGTATGTCATTAAAGAACGGCGAAAATCGTTAATAAACAAAAAAACAGCCCCTGTGGCTGTTTCAGACTGTAGGCAAACTTGAAGAAAATCGAGTTTGCCTACAGTTTTTTTTGTGGTTTGTACTTTGGGAGGTTGATGGCCACTCCAAGCACCTCTTAGACGCGCTTTCCCGCATGAGTCCCGCACACCCGCTCCAATCAAGTTTGTTTTAACATTTAGAGAGTGGTCAGTGGGTTCGGGAACATCATTTGATGAAAGATATATTTTTCCGAACCTTTTTTAGATGAATTCATCATTCTTCATCTTCATATTCTTTTATGATTTCTTCAAGAGTGAATTTAATTCCATGATAAGCGAAAAGAGCGGTAAGGAGGGTAGGGTACCCATATCGATTTCCGGTTTCATCGGGAATCAATCCCCGTTGGATGCGTAAATCAATATGTACGTCAGCCAACTCCAAAAGAGAATCTTCTTCGGAAGGGACGGATGTAGAAACCGCAACAAATGGGATATCCTTTTCCTTGAGTTGTCTTGCCAGCATCAATGCTTCTGAATCGTCCGAATGGCGGCTGAATATAAGAAATCGATCTTCCTTGGAAATTGTTTCACTTAAATCATAGCTTTTTGCCTTAGGAAAGGGTTCTTCCCCATTCAATGCCTCGGCAGTGACGCCCTGCATTTCACCAAAACCGTGAATGAACACAGAACCGTCCCCAACCACAGCCTGAGCCAGCAGGCGTCCGGCATCCTCCATTTCAAAGGCTTCATTTTCAATCATTTTTTTAAATAAACCGCTTATCTGTGTCGAGAAAATTTTTAACATGATCAGGGACTCCTTTAAAAAATAATATACTTATTATAAAGGACTTTCCTTTGCATTGACAGGTTTCAGGGTTTTTGGTCCAAAGGGCTGAATTGACTAAATCGGTCGAAAAAACAAAAAAATTAAAATTCCTTTTAGCCATACAGCAGGAATTTTGTTACAATTATCGAATATGAACATAGATATCATGAATGAATAAATGCGTTGCTCAAGTAATTTAACGCAATCTATGTAACTACCCTTTTTCGGGTAATAGGCCGAATAGGCTAATATATTTAATGGATGAATCGGGAAGGGGAGAGGTGATAAAATGCCAGGGAAAATATTGATTGTTGATGATCAATTCGGGATTCGTATTTTATTGAACGAGGTGTTACATAAAGAAGGGTATGAAACATTTCAAGCAGCTAATGGCATTCAAGCCTTGGAAGTGCTAAATAATCATTCACCCGATCTTGTATTGCTGGATATGAAAATTCCGGGAATGGATGGCATTGAGATCTTGAAAAGGATGAAAGTCGTCGATCCGGACATCCGGGTCATAATCATGACGGCATATGGTGAACTTGATATGATTCAAGAAGCAAAGGATTTAGGGGCAATGACACACTTTGCAAAGCCGTTTGATATTGATGATATTAGAAAAGCCGTTCGTGAATACTTGCCGATTCAATCGAGTTAACGGTCTTGAAAATTTAATATTATTGACGGGGAAATTGCCGCGGCTATCTTTTTTTAGATGGGCCGTGTTTTTTTGGAATAAAATTTGAGACATGGTACAGTTGTAATTGTTGCTGTTTTTTTGATGTATTGATATGCTAAAAGAGGAGAGATATTCTGATTTATAAAGCGTATGCTACTTTGGTTTTAGGGAATATCTAGAAAGAATTAACTTTAAAAATAAACATCCACTAGTAGGAGGAAATCAAATGCCTTTAGTTTCTATGAAAGATATGCTGAATAAAGCCCTTGATGAAAAATATGCAGTAGGTCAATTCAATATCAATAACCTTGAATGGACTCAAGCTATCCTAGCTGCTGCTGAACAAGAAAAATCTCCAGTCATCCTTGGTGTTTCCGAAGGTGCTGCCCGTCATATGGGTGGTTTTAAAACAACTGTCATGATGGTTCAAGGTTTGTTGGAAGACATGAAAATCACTGTTCCTGTGGCCATTCACCTTGACCATGGTTCAAGTTATGATAAATGTAAGGAAGCCATCGAAGCGGGATTCACTTCAGTAATGATCGATGCTTCACATCATCCAATTGAAGAAAATATCGAAACAACCAAGAAGGTTGTCGAATTCGCTCATGCACGGAATGTTTCGGTTGAAGCGGAAGTGGGCACGGTTGGCGGACAAGAAGATGATATAATCGCTGATGGAGTCGTATATGCAGACCCTCAAGAATGTGAACAGTTGGTTAAAGAAACGAATGTCGACTGTTTTGCTCCAGCTTTGGGATCCGTTCACGGACCATACAAAGGTGAACCTAACCTAGGCTATAAAGAAATGGAAGAAGTACGGGATTTAACGAACAAACCTCTTGTTCTTCATGGCGGTACAGGCATCCCTACGAAAGATATCCAAAAAGCGATTTCTCTTGGAACATCAAAAATCAATGTGAATACGGAAAATCAAATTGTGTTCACAAAAGCGGTTCGTGAAATCCTGAATAACGATTCTGAAGTGTACGATCCTCGTAAATACATGGTTCCTGGCCGTGAAGCCATCAAAGAAACGGTCATCGGCAAAATTCGTGAATTCGGTTCAAACGGCAAAGCATAATTTCAAAAGGGTTCCATCCCTTTAAATGTAAGGCAATATTCCCATTGGGGGGCTCCCCCCTAATGGTTTCTTTTAGATGCAGGCTTAATCCGATCTCTATTTTTCGAACAATTAGAATTCAATAGAGAAATAAAAAATCGATTACATACGGAGGATATTTTATGAAATTCTTTATAGATACAGCAAATATGGAAGAAATCAAACAAGCGCACGAACTTGGCGTACTAGCAGGTGTTACGACTAACCCATCACTTGTTGCCAGGGAAAAGGGAGTTTCTTTCCATGACCGGCTAAAAGAAATCACAAGCCTTGTTAAGGAATCCGTTTCTGCTGAAGTCATTGCGCTTGATTTTGAAGGAATGATGGCAGAAGCCAAGGAGCTTGTTGCGATTGCACCTAATATCACGATCAAAGTGCCAATGACTCCAGATGGCTTGAAGGCTGTTTCAGCACTTACAAAACAAGGTGTCAAAACAAATGTCACGCTTATTTTCAGTGCCAACCAAGCATTATTGGCAGCTAGGGCAGGAGCAACTTATGTATCGCCATTTTTAGGACGCTTGGACGATATCGGCCAAAATGGTTTGGATTTAATTTCGGATATTGCTGACATATTTGCAATCCATGATATCAATGCTGAGATCATTGCAGCTTCCATCCGCCATCCGATGCATATTACAGAAGCGGCTCTTAAAGGAGCACATATTGCAACGATCCCTTATAAAGTTTTAATGCAATTATTCCACCACCCATTAACGGATAAAGGGATTGAAGCTTTCTTGAATGATTGGAATTCACGTACAGAAGCATAATGCCTTGCCGCTAAGTCGCTATAGATTGCACTGTTTTAATAAAATTAACATAAATTAGAAATTTTTATCTTTTTTTACATGAATTTTCTACTTTTGTGTAAACTAAAGAACTAGATAGTAAATGTTGTCGGATTATGCAATTTTCTTGTGGTAAAATATTACTTTTTGGAAGTAGCTTCTAAGTGCTTAGCGTGGAAGGGAGTATATTATGGAAAAACTTAAAATTGCCGGTGGCTATCCTCTGAAGGGAAGCATTCGTGTCAGCGGAGCAAAAAATAGTGCGGTTGCCCTTATTCCGGCAACAATTTTAGCGGACTCTCCCGTAACGATTGAAGGCCTGCCGGATATCTCGGATGTACAGATGCTGAAAGAGTTAATGGAGGAAATCGGCGGTGAGGTGTCCTTTGATGAAGGGCAGATGACAGTCAACCCCAGCAGGATGATTTCAATGCCTCTTCCGAATGGCAGGGTCAAGAAGTTACGTGCTTCGTATTATTTAATGGGGGCAATGCTTGGTAAATTCAAAAAGGCAGTGATCGGCTTGCCTGGAGGCTGCCATTTGGGACCCCGTCCGATAGATCAGCATATTAAGGGGTTCGAAGCACTTGGCGCACAAGTGACGAATGAACAAGGAGCCATTTACCTTAGGGCGGACGAGCTCCGGGGAGCACGCATATATTTGGATGTCGTTAGTGTAGGGGCAACGATCAACATCATGCTTGCCGCTGTTTTGGCCAAAGGCCGCACTGTGATTGAAAACGCTGCGAAAGAACCGGAAATCATCGATGTCGCCACATTGTTGACCAATATGGGAGCAAAAATCAAGGGTGCTGGAACGGATATCATTCGTATTGATGGTGTGGAAAGTTTGCATGGTTGCAAGCATACGATCATACCGGATCGGATTGAAGCCGGTACTTTCATGATTTTAGCCGCTGCTGTCGGTGAAGGGATTCTGATCGATAATGTCATTCCCCAGCATTTGGAGTCATTGACTTCCAAATTAAGGGAAATGGGGATTAATATTGAAGCGGGTGATGACCAGATATTTGTCTCACCGGGAGAAAATTATAAATCCGTTGATATCAAGACGTTGGTTTACCCTGGATTCCCAACAGATCTTCAGCAACCTTTCACTTCCCTTTTAACAAAAGCAAGCGGTTCTAGCATGGTGACCGATACGATATACGGGGCACGATTTAAGCATATTGATGAACTGCGACGCATGAATGCGAAGATCAAAGTCGAGGGCAGAGCAGGCATCGTCGATGGTCCTGTCCAACTTCACGGGGCAAAAGTGAAGGCAAGCGATTTACGTGCCGGAGCAGCTCTGGTAATTGCCGGTTTAATGGCTGAAGGGATTACAGAAGTGACCGGGCTTGAACATATAGATCGCGGATATAGCCATCTTGTTGAAAAACTTTCAGGTTTGGGAGCGACGATTTGGCGTGAAGAAATGACGCAAGAAGAAGTGGAGCAGCTTAAAAGCTGATCCCTTTTCTTGTTACCTCATTGTGTTACTATATATGATATAATGTGTTATACTAATATATAAATAAATCATGCTAGTGTACATGAGGGGGAACCGGAAATGGAAAGAAGTTTATCGATGGAGCTAGTCCGCGTAACAGAGGCGGCGGCCCTAAATTCAGCTCGTTGGATGGGAAGAGGAAAGAAAGACGAAGCGGATGATGCAGCAACAACTGCGATGCGGGATGTTTTCAATACCATTCCCATGCAAGGAACGGTTGTAATCGGTGAAGGGGAAATGGATGAGGCGCCAATGCTTTATATTGGCGAAAAACTTGGCACTGGTCTTGGGCCGCTAGTGGATGTTGCGGTTGATCCATTAGAAGGAACGAACATCGTTGCATCTGGCGGCTGGAATGCATTGGCTGTATTGGCGATAGCCGATAAGGGGAACTTGCTTCATGCCCCGGATATGTATATGGATAAAATAGCTGTCGGACCCGAGGCGGTTGGTCAGATTGATATCAATGCTTCCGTGTTGGACAACCTGAAAGCGGTAGCCAAGGCAAAAAATAAAGATATCCAAGACGTGGTTGCAACAGTATTGAACCGCGATCGTCATTCGAAGATCATTCATGAACTTCGTGAGGCAGGGGCACGTATCAAATTGATCAACGATGGAGATGTCGCAGGAGCGATAAATACGGCCTTCGATCTTACCGGTGTTGACATCTTATTCGGATCTGGCGGAGCTCCAGAGGGAGTCATTGCAGCCGTTGCCTTGAAATGCCTTGGAGGGGAAATTCAAGGTAAGCTCGTTCCTCATACTGATGAAGAAGTGGAACGGTGTGGGAAAATGGGCCTTGAATTAGGAAAAGTCCTCAGAATGGAAGATCTTGTTCGCGGAGATGACGCAATTTTTGCTGCAACAGGTGTGACTGACGGAGAACTTTTACGCGGTGTACAATTTAAAGGGCATTACGGCGAAACGCAATCCGTAGTCATGCGTGCTAAATCTGGTACCGTTCGATTCATTGATGGGCGTCACAGTCTTAAGATTAAACCGAATGGTTTGATTGACTGATAGCGTTTTTTAGAAAAATCACTTTTAAAAAGCGAGCGGTTTCATCGCTCGCTTTCTCTTTAAAAAAATTTAAGTTGAATAATTAAAATAAAAAAAGTAAAATAAAGCTTGGTCTACTATTAATAATTTAAAATCTGCCCTTTCACTCCAAACTTCAAGAAGCCTTCAAATAATTTTCTTCTTTACATGTAAAAATGTATCATCCTTTCTAAGAAAACTCTGGTCGGGTACATGGATTGCGGTTTTTCTTCCATCTAACAAACCAATTCTTTTTCAGTATGGGTGAAAACGTTTAATTAATAAAAGTGTGGTGTCATAATGAATTTAACTATTTCTAATTTAGAAAACATGAAACTTAAGGATCTCTATGAGCACGCTCGTGAATATAAAGTTTCCTATTACAGCAAACTTTCCAAAAAGGAACTTATTTTCGCTATCCTGAAAGCGCAAGCTGAGCAGGATGGTCTCCTATTCATGGAGGGCGTTTTAGAGATCATCCCTTCCGAGGGCTTCGGTTTCCTGCGTCCAATTAATTATTCTCCAAGCTCGGAGGATATTTATATTTCGGCTTCACAGATTCGCAGATTCGATTTGCGAAATGGAGATAAAGTGTCCGGTAAGGTAAGGCCTCCAAAAGAAAACGAGCGCTATTATGGATTGCTGCATGTTGAAGCGGTCAATGGCGATAATCCGGAATCAGCTAAAGAGCGTGTCCACTTTCCAGGTTTAACACCGCTGTATCCTAACAGGCAAATTAAACTGGAAACGACACCGAAGAACTTATCGACCAGGATTATGGATGTCCTGGCACCGGTCGGTTTCGGACAGCGTGGTCTGATTGTTGCACCTCCAAAAGCCGGTAAAACGATGCTAATCAAGGAAATTGCCAATGCGATAACCACAAACCATCCCGAATCGGAATTGATTGTGCTGTTGATCGATGAACGCCCGGAAGAAGTGACAGACATTGAACGTTCCGTCGCAGGAGACGTGGTAAGTTCAACTTTCGATGAAGTGCCGGAAAACCATATCAAGGTGGCTGAGCTGGTGTTAGAACGAGCCATGCGACTTGTGGAGCATAAACGGGATGTCATCATTTTAATGGACAGCATCACTCGCCTAGCCCGCGCTTACAACCTTGTCATTCCGCCGAGCGGGCGTACACTATCAGGGGGGATTGACCCTGCTGCATTCCATCGTCCGAAACGCTTTTTCGGTGCGGCGAGGAATATCGAGGAAGGCGGCAGCCTGACGATCCTTGCTACAGCCTTGGTAGATACTGGTTCAAGAATGGACGATGTCATTTATGAAGAATTTAAAGGTACGGGCAATATGGAGCTGCATCTAGATCGTGCCCTTGCCGAAAGACGGATCTTCCCGGCAATCGATATTCGTCGCTCAGGTACACGTAAAGAAGAATTGCTAATTCCGAAAGATCGCCTGGATAAACTATGGGCCATTAGGAAAACGATGTCAGATTCGCCTGATTTCTCGGAGAAATTCCTTCGCCGTCTAAAACAGACAAAAGGCAATGAAGAATTTTTCAGTAAGCTGGATGAAGAGATGTCAGAAATGAAAAAGGGTCCAGCGAGCGTAAAACGTTCTTAAACCCTGTAAGAAACAAACAGTTGCACAACTAGTTTTAAGTTGTTATAATGAGTTCATGTGTTTTTACAATAAATGTGAGGGTGCTTTTCCCTCAACTTGAAGTATATAACTCTGTTTCGAATGATTCAGGGCATAAGGAGCTGAAAAGAATGAAAACTGGAATTCATCCAAATTATAAGCTTTCAAAAGTAATTTGCTCTTGCGGAAACACTTTTGAAACTGGTTCAGTTAAAGAAGAGATCAAAGTTGAGACTTGTTCAGAGTGCCATCCATTCTATACTGGTCGTCAAAAATTCGCTGAAGCTGGCGGACGTGTTGATCGTTTCAACAAAAAATACGGTATTAAATAAGCCGGACTTTTTAAAAAACAGGCAAGTATTTTTCTTGCCTGTTTTTTCTTTTCCATAAACAAGTAAGAATTTATACAAAGCCAGGTCGACTTCAATTATGGCCAATGGATCGACAGGTGGAAGGGAGTAGCTGTTTCCATGTATGTAATGAAACAAACAGGCTGGATCGAGCTTATTTGCGGAAGCATGTTTTCAGGTAAATCTGAAGAATTGATTAAACGAGTCAGCCGTGCTCAATTTGCTAAAGAGCAGATAGCTGTATTTAAACCAGCTATTGATAATCGCTATGCGGAAGAGGCTGTCGTATCACACAATGGCTCTTCTGTGATGGCAAAACCGATTGCCCATTCAACGGATATTTTTAAGTATTTGGACAAGCCCCTGGATATCATTGCAATAGATGAAGTGCAATTTTTTGATCATGAAATTATCGGGGTTGCCCAGCATCTTGCGGACAGCGGTTATCGAGTGATTATGGCTGGACTCGATCAAGATTTCAGAGGTGAACCATTCGGTCCTATGCCTGTTCTATTATCGCTTGCAGAATCGGTGACTAAGCTGCAGGCAGTGTGTGAAGTATGCGGATCACCTGCGAGCAGGACACAGCGCTTGATAGATGGAGAGCCGGCCTCCTATGATGAGCCGATCATCCTTGTGGGTGCATCGGAATCGTACGAGCCCCGCTGCCGCCATCATCACGAAGTTCCGGGTAAGCAGGCTGTCGGGATTAAAGAACATATTTGAATGATGGTGCCCTATGATCCAATGAGATCACTGGGTGCTTTTTTTATGCGGAAAAGTGGAAAAGACTATCGAGTTATTAGGTGGCCTGACCAATACATGGAAGGGAAATAAAAGATAAATATTGCCCCATTTTGGGTAGGCTAACGAGGAAATGTTCTTCTTAACCAGTCAAAATGGAGGGAAAAAATATGAAATCAAAACTGCTTATTATGACGGCCTTTTTGCTTGCTTCACTAACGGCATGCGGTCAAAATGACAATGCAATAAATAATGATTCGGAATATGGGGATCAATCCCGGGATGGCAGGGTTGGCAATGGTTTAAATCAAGTATCCAATAATGATTGGGATAATGAAGCGGAACGACCATCAGATCAGGTTCTCAACACACCGCATCATACATCCAATAATTCTCCATCCATGGGGCAGCAAATTGATGAAATCCGCGGGGTGATCGAATCGGAAACTGATTATGAGGCCGGTTCCGTTTGGTTTAATGGAAATACCATACACGTTACGGTCCATGATAAAGGCAAAATCAAGACCGAAAAAGAAAGAAATAAGGAAATGCAGCGAATACAAGGCATGATAAACAGGGTTGTGCCTCAATATAATGTAGATGTCGAATTAAACAAGTAACGGCACGACATTTTTGAATCTCTTTGACGTTGATTATTCACCTATACTATAATTAACCTAGAAGTGAACTGAGCTGGGGCACTGAGCTACTTATTTATAGTAATAAAAGATGGATTACTTCCAATTCGTTTCAGATGTTTTGGAAAATTTATGAGGTGAATAATTTGTTTGATCGTTTGCAAGCAGTAGAAGATAGATATGAAAGATTGAATGAACTATTAAGTGACCCGGAGATCATTAATGACTCCAAGAAGCTAAGGGAATATTCCAAGGAGCAATCCAGCATTCAAGAGACCGCATCGACTTATAAAGAATATAAAGCGGTTCGTGAGCAACTTCAGGAAGCAAAGGCGATGCTGGAGGAGAAACTTGATGCGGAAATGCGTGAAATGGTAAAAGAAGAGATCAATGAACTTGATGAGACCATACAAGGACTTGAGGATAAGCTGAAAATATTGCTTATTCCGAAAGACCCCAACGATGATAAAAACGTAATCATGGAGATCCGCGGAGCGGCTGGCGGAGATGAGGCGGCCTTATTTGCAGGCAGTCTATACCGGATGTATAGCCGTTTTGCCGAGGTGCAGGGCTGGCGGACTGAAGTAATTGAAGCTAATCCTACTGGTCTTGGAGGCTACAAGGAAATCATATTCATGATTAATGGCAATGGCGCTTATTCAAAGTTGAAATTCGAAAATGGAGCTCATCGCGTTCAGCGAGTACCTGAAACGGAATCAGGCGGGCGGATTCATACATCCACAGCCACGGTTGCCGTTTTACCTGAAGCTGAGGAAGTGGAAGTTGAAATCCATGATAAGGATATTCGTGTCGATACCTTTGCATCAAGCGGTCCTGGAGGGCAAAGTGTCAATACGACAATGTCAGCGGTGCGCTTGACTCATATTCCGACTAATACGGTTGTATCCTGTCAAGATGAAAAATCACAAATCAAGAACAAAGAAAAAGCAATGAAGGTTTTGCGTGCCAGGGTCTTCGATAAAATCAATCGCGAAATACAGGCGGAATATGATCAAAATAGGAAGCTGGCCGTTGGAACGGGCGATCGATCTGAAAGGATTCGCACTTATAACTTCCCGCAAAACCGCGTTACCGACCACCGCATTGGTTTAACGATTCAAAAACTGGATCAAATCATGGAAGGTAAACTGGATGAAGTCGTTGATGCATTAATCATGGAAGACCAATCTTCAAGGCTGGAAAATGCAGATGAGTAATTCTGCCGTGAAAGTGTTTGAAGCCCTTAAATGGGCTTCTTCTTTTTTAAAGGAAAATGATCGTGATGCCAATGCTGGGGAAATCCTGTTACAGCACTTTTTAAAACAAACTCGCTCCCAAATGCTGGCCAACCTCCATGATGAGCTTAGTGAAGCGGATTTTGGGCAATTTAAGGACGCTATTGAGCTGCATGCTGAGGGGACGCCCATCCAATATATAATCGGCAGTGAAGAATTTTATGGACGGACCTTTTTTGTGAATGAAGAAGTGCTCATACCGAGACCGGAAACAGAAGAATTGATTTATTATACATTACGTAAACTCCCGGCCATTTTTATGGAGGGACGGAAGCTCCGTTTAGCTGATATTGGGACTGGCAGCGGCGCAATTGCCATAACGATGAAACTTGAAAAATCAAACCTGATGGTGACGGCCACGGACATAGCGGAACCATCGCTTGAGGTGGCGAGGAAAAATGCCGAATCACTTGGTGCCGAAGTGGAGTTCATGCAAGGTGATTTGCTTTCGCCGTTCATGAATATGAACGAGAAGGTGGACATTCTTTTATCGAATCCGCCATATATACCAGAAGATGATCATAAATCCATGTCAGTGGTCGTGACTGGTCATGAACCACATCGTGCGTTGTTTGCCGGTATCGATGGGCTGGATTTTTACCGCCGCTTTATGGAACAGTTACCTTTGGTCATGAAGGTGCCTGGACTGATCGGTTTTGAAGTGGGTGCAGGACAGGGTGCGGCGGTTGCCGATTTATTGAAGCGAACCTTTCCTGCCGCGGAAGTATCCATCATAAATGACATTAATGAAAAAGATCGAATGGTCTTTGCTGAATTAAAATGATCCGTCTCCCTTATGAAATGTACCCTTTGTAAAGGACAGTTTAAAAAAAGCCTAGGCAGCTTGAAAAAGATGATTTCTGTATTGAACAGGAGTCATCTTTTTTAAATTCCATTGGTATCTGTAGTGATTGTAATACGTCATATATTGCTTAATTTCTTTTTTTAATTCATCTAAAGTTGAACATGCTTTAATAGAGGCTTCATCTTTAAAATGGCCAAAAAAAGATTCTTGAGGTGCATTATCCCAGCAGTTCCCGCGCCTTGACATCGACTGGCCTAATCCCAGTTTTTTTACTAATTTCTGAAAGTCCGGATGGGTATAATGAGTTCCCTGATCAGAGTGGATAAAGGCATTCTTTGCTTTGTGAAATCTTCGATTTTTCTTTAACTTGAGGAGGGTTTCCGTAGCCAGGTCCATGGTAATGCGATCTGATACATGGTAAGCCACAATTTCATTGGTCGAAGCATCCTTAATCGTTGATAGATAAGCTTTCTTTCCTTGGCCATAGAACAAATATGTGATATCTGTCAGTAGTATTTTACCTGGAACTTCCTGTTTGAATTCCCTCTTCAAAAGATTCGGCACCACACGGTGCTCGTGAGTGGCTTTCATCATTCGTCTGTACGGATTTGCCTTCCGAATAGGGCATATAATGCTGTACTTCTTCATGATTCGCCGGATACGCTTCAAATTATAGACAACATTAAATTGACCCGCCAAAGTCATTTTGATCTGACGAGCCCCTTTCTTACGATTTTTGAAATGGAATGCTTTTATGATGATTTCTTTCACTACCTCATCCTTTTCATCTTTTCGAATTCTTTTTTCCTGTGATTTCACTGAGAAGTAATTATAATAACCACTTCTTGAAACACCGACTATTTTACAAAGGTATTTCACCATATGTTTTAGTTGATATTTTTCAATCACGGAGCGAATTAGGATATATTTTTGGAAAGGAGGAAGAACTACTTCTTCATCCCCCTTTCTGCAAAACGAATCTTTTTTAACAGTTCGTTTTCTGCCTTTAGTAAGTTGATTTGTGCTTCTAAGCGAGCATTTTTCTCCTCTAGGGTAAGTTTTCTTTCCTTTTGGCGCCCTGAATTTCCTGCTCTAGTGTCACATAAACCAATAATCCCGTTCTTCTCGTAAACTGCTTGCCATCTCTTACTCGCTGATTTAATTCTTTCCGTCCCCAAAACCTCTACATCAAACCCAAATTCTTCAAATATTTGCCTTACGAACTTGCCTTTCTGTTTTTCCGCTATAAATATATGCTTAAATTCATCAGTATAAGTAATTCCTTTTGAACTTACAGATTTAACATAATTATTAGATGATAGTAGTTTGATTTCTTTCTCTGTAAAAAGCTTTTTACTCATAACCTTCTCCAGTCCCATGTTGTGTTTTCTCGTTGTGTTTCTTAATTATACAAAAAAGTACCCTATAGGAGACTTTTTTAGGTGTCTACTCTATAGGGTACAGTTTA